>NZ_CALHHT010000503.1 GCF_938031315.1 uncultured Campylobacter sp. | reverse complement strand
GGCGCAGATTGAAATTTTAAACGAGTGGCTGAAAGGATAAATTTAAGGGGCTAAGAGCGGCGAAATTTTAAAATTTAGCGCTCGTAGCTTTGAAATTTCGTAGCCGCAACTTTAAATTTTAAAATTCGGCGAGCTCGACGATCTGTGCGGACACATACACGGGCTGGGCGGGATTGGCAAGCGGTGGCGTGTTAGCTGTGCGCGGAACGGGCTTTGTGACGAGATTTTGAAATTTCAGTCGCAGACTGCGAAATAAAATTTAAAAGGCAGAGCTCGCGTAAAGCGATGAATTTAAATTTGACGCTTCGCCTGCGAGTAAAATTTTAAAAAGCGTGCCGCCGCTAGGTTGCTTAAGCGCGACTGAAAAGCGGAGAGGGCTTTGCGCGCGGGTTTTAACCGGTGCCGAGGGCGGTACGGAGCGGAATTAAATTTTAAACTCAAAGATTAATGACGACAGATCGGATTTTTTCGAGAGCGGAATTTAATCGAAGCAAATTTAAACATGGAGGGCGTTTTGATATATTTGGTGTCTAATACGAGATTTGATCATCCGCGGGTGAGGCAGCTTGCGGTCTGCGAGATAAAATTTCTCAAATTTAGCCTGCCTGCGCAGATCGGCGCGCTAATTTTTACCTCCAAAAATGCGGTAGCGGCGATAAAATTTAATGAAATTTCGGTCGATTTAGATACGCCCGTTTACGCTATCGGCGAGCCGTGTGCGGCGGCTGCGCGCGAGTTTGGATTTCGCGATATCTACACGGCGCGGCACGGGCACGGAAATGAGTTTGCCGCGGAGATCGCGCCGCTTCTAAGGGGCAGAGACGCGCTGTATCTGCGTGCGCGCGAGACGGTATCGAAGCTGGAGCAAATTCTATCTAGCGCCGGCGTGCGGCTGCAAAGCGTGATCGCCTACGAAAATTGCGTCCTTAGCCTGCCTGCTACCGCAAAGCCGCCGCAAGGCAGCACGCTGATTTTTACCTCGCCTAAAAACGTGCGCGGCTTTACCGCAAATTTCGGCTGGGACGGGGGCTACAAGGCGATCTGTATCGGTAGGACGACGGCGAGCGTTTTGAGCGAGTTTTGCGAGCCGATAATCTGCGAAAGAATGTCGATAAAATCCTGCGTCGATCTGGCGCTTTTGCCATAGTTTAAGCAAATTTAGACTATAATTTTGCCCAAGCCTGGGTGAAGCGAGAGCGTTTTATATGAGGGTTCAACATATTTGTATAAGCGACGACGTGAGAGGTCCGTGTGACGCGGCTCGGCTCGAGCTTTTTTAAAGTTACGGGTTGCGACCTAGAGATTTTTCCTAGTTGCAAGATTGGCTTTGTTTGAGCCGATTCTTTTTACGCAACGCTCACTTGGGTTTTTTACGTTACGGAGGCTTCATTGAATATCCTAATAATCGGCGGCGGCGGTAGAGAATACGCGATCGGGCTAAGACTTCGCGAGGATAAAAACGTTTTAAATCTGTATTTTGCTCCAGGAAACGGCGCTACAAAGGCGCTCGGTAAAAATTTAGATTTAAAAGATTTTGATGAACTTGCGCTCTTTGCCAAAAACAACGACGTAGCTCTTACTATCGTGGGTGCCGAAGAGCCGCTTACAAAAGGGATCGTGGATATTTTTAAAGCGCAAGGTCTCGCGATATTCGGTCCTAGCGCCGCTGCGGCGAAGCTTGAGGGCTCCAAAGCCTATATGAAGGACTTTCTGGCGCGAAATCATATTAAAACCGCAAAATTCCTAAGCAGCGACGATCTATCCGAAATTTCAAAATTTATCGATACCCTAGACGGCCGCGTCGTGGTCAAAGCGGACGGCCTGTGCGCTGGCAAAGGCGTTATCATCGCAAATTCTAAAGATGAAGCTAAAAAAGCCGCTGCAGATATGCTAAGCGGCGAAAGCTTCGGCGAAGCGGGCAAGCGCGTCGTCGTGGAGGAGTTTTTAGAGGGCTTCGAGCTGAGCTTTTTTGCGATCTGCGACGGGGAGAATTTCGTAAGCTTGCCCGTAGCGCAGGATCACAAAAAGCTACTTGACGGCGATCTGGGCCCGAACACCGGCGGCATGGGAGCTTATGCGCCAAGCCCGCTAGCGGATGCCGCGCTGATAAAAAGAGTGCAGAGCGAGATCGTAGCACCCACGCTAAAAGGGATGCGGCAGCAGGGCGCGCCCTTTTGCGGCGTGCTGTTCGTGGGGCTTATGATCGTGGGCGGCGAGCCTTATGTGCTGGAGTACAACGTCCGTTTCGGAGATCCGGAGTGCGAGGTTTTGATGCCGCTAATTGACGGAAATTTGAGCGAAATTTTATACAACGCCGCCGTAGGCAAGCTAAACAGCATAAGCTTAAAAAAGCGATTTGCGGTAGGCGTCGTGATGGCTAGCGAGCGCTATCCTTACGGCTCTTCGCAGCCTGCTTTGATCGAGGTCGGCGAAATTCCCGCGGATGCGCATATCTGCTATGCAGGCGTGAGCGAGCGGGACGGGCAAATTTACGCTAGCGGCGGGCGCGTTTTGGTAAGCGTGGGCGTCGCACAGAGCTTAAAGCAGGCGCGCGATACGGCTTACGCGCTGTGCGAAAATATAAAATTTAGCGGCGCGCAGTATAGGCGCGATATCGCGCACCAAGCCTTAAGAGATAAAATTTGATCGTCGCTCCGCTTAGCAAGCGCGTAATTGCGTTTAGTATCGACGAAGCGGTGAGCGTAACGCTTTTTGTGGTCGTGCTATTTGCTATCGACGAGCCAGAGCTTGTCGCAGCGGCGCAGAGCGGAAGCAATCTTGAGGTACAAAAGATCGCGTCAAAATTCATTTTGCATTACGCGATAATAAAATTTTTATATCAGGCGATTTTTGTCTATCTATACGGCGCGACGCTAGGCAAGCTTGCGGTTAAAATTTATTGCGTCCGCGCTGACGGCAGCTCTATGGATATCGCTACTGCAGCGATCCGCGCGGCGGTTAGGTTGATAAGCGAGATGATCTTTTATATGGGATTTTTGGTGGCGCTTTTTACGAACTCGCGTCAGAGCCTGCATGATATGGCGGCGAAAACATTGGTGGTAGAGATTGAAAAAGAGTAAAAAATTTAAAATTCTAGCGCTTAGTTTTAGCGCTCTTTTAGCAAGCAGTGTGAGCGCAAAGGTCCAAGACGTCGAGCTTATAGCAGATAATGTCGAGAAAAACGGCTTTTTGACGGAGGCTAGTGGCAACGTAACGGTGTATTCGCAGGACTACTTCATCACCGCCGATCGCGCTACATACGACGAGCAAAACGGCATCATCGAGCTTTTTGGTAATGTCAATGCGATGCGCGGCAGCAGCGAAACCACCCGCGCCGAATACGTCAAAATCGATCTGAAAAACGATAAGCAGGAAGCCGACGTAAATTTTATGATGGATAAGGACTCCGAGCTTTGGATGCAAAACGACGCTAGCTGCAGCGACAGCGAGTATTACCGCGTGGAGGGCTCCAGCGTATCTAGTTGCAACGTCACCGATCCTGATTGGCGCATCAAATTTAGCAGCGGCATGCTTAATAAAGAGAGCAAATTCCTCCATCTTTTCAATCCGAGATTTTACGTGGGCGACGTGCCGGTGCTCTATCTGCCGTATTTCGGCTTCCCGACCGACCGCACGCGCCGCACGGGTCTGCTACCTCCCGAGGCGGGCTACATCAGCAAGGAAGGGATTTATTACAAGCAGCCGATCTATTTCGCGCCTTACGATAGCTGGGATTTTCAGCTCGATCCGCAGGTGCGCAGCAGAAGGGGCTTTGGCGCCTACGGCACCTTTCGCTTCACGGAGTCTCCGTACTCTTACGGTGAGATCAGAGGCGGAATCTTCGATAACTTTTCGCGGGCGCAAAAGCGGCTCGAATACAAAAACGAGCGCCACCACGGCTTTGAAGTGCAATACGATCGCAGCAAGCTTGCGACCTATTTGCTAGACGGCGATCTGCGCGAAAATTTATGGATCGATTTTACTCAGCTAAACGATCTGGAATACTATGATCTGAAGGAAAAGGGCGGTCTTAGCGACGATGCGGATAATTCGCTCGTAACTTCACGGCTGAATTATTATTTGACCTCAGACGAGCACTATTTTGGCGCTTACGGACGATACTACATCGATACGAGTAAGCTAAACGCCGATAATACTTTCCGTAATGAAGATACCGTCCAAGAGCTTCCGACGCTGCAATATCATAAATTTAGCAATGATTTGGGGCTGCCAAATTTGATCTATTCGCTTGATGCGAAGGCGCGTAATTATACCAGATGGGAGGGCGCGACTGCTCGCCAATACGAGTTTGACGTGCCGATTAGTATAAGCACGCCACTACTGGCGGATTATTTAAATTTCGCCTTTACCGAGCGAGTGTATATGACTAATATCGATTGGCACGATAAATTCTACTACGCAAACGGCGATCTTGGCGAGGATAAAAGCACTTTCTATGCTAATCAATACACCGAGCTTTCACTCTACACCGACGTAGCCAGGGCTTACGATAGCTTGTATCATACGATGAGCTGGAGAGCGGATTTTAGAATTCCAAGCTGGCAGCAAGGCGACATCGAGGATAGAATTTTAAAGTATCATCAGTATAAATACGACCTTGCTCGCGGCGCAGTAGATCGCTCGCGGCTAGGTAACTTGCAAGACTCGCTTTATTGGGAGGATAATTTCTTAAGCGAGCTTAGTGACGAATACACCCACGAAAATGCAGCTTTAAGTATGACGCAGTTTTTTTATAATGAAGACGGACGTAAATTCTTACGCCATAGCGTCAAGCAGCGATATGACTTCGACGATCATGAGTTCGACGATTTAGAACACCGCATCGATGCGTATTTTGCAAATGGGCTAAATATCGGAAACCGCTTTACCTACTCGCATAAATATAAAAGCTTCGATAAGGTCTATACCTACGCCAACTACTCCAACGACGACTTTAGCTTTGGACTCAGCCACGCTTACGAATATGAAAAGCTAAGCATGGAGCCTAAACGCTATACGAAAGATAACTACGGCATCGTAAACGCTTCGGTAAATTTGCCTAGGAATAATAAAATTTTCGGTCGTTGGGATTACGACTTGGAGCGATCTTATTCTAAAATGTGGCGCGTGGGGCTTTCTCATACGCGCAAGTGTTGGAATTACTCTTTTGTGTATCAAGAGGATATCGAGCCTAAAAATACCAGTACGACGGGCTATAGCAAAGCAAGCAAGGAGCGCGGAATTTACTTTCTCGTAAATTTCTATCCGTTCGGCGGAGTAGGGTATGATTTTTCGGTAGATAGCGAATACGGAAGCGAAAAATAATGACGCCTAGAGCTGAGCTGATGTTTGAAAACCAAATCGACGCCGCGATGAAACTCGCAGAAATTTTACCCGCTACCGTGATCAAAAACGATAATTTTCTAATAATCGCCCAGTCTCTGGAGTCGCTTCCTATCGCAAACCATCTTGCCTTAAAGCTGGGACTTCATTATGAGTTTTTATTCACAGAACCCGTTTTGGCGCCCAATAATCCGGAATGCGCGATCGCGTGCGTAAGCGAAACCCAAGAGATCGTGATGGTAGATGAGCTCGTGCGAAGCTTCGGCATCAGCCTGGATTACGTTTACGGGCAGGCGAATAGACTTTATGAGGAGAAAATTTTAAAAAACATGTATAAATTTCGCAAGGGCGAGCTTTTGGGAAATTTAGAGAAAAAAAACGTCATCTTGGTAGATGAAGGGTGTGAGAGCGGGCTGACCGCGCTTACTTGCATAAAGACGCTCGTAAGCTTAAACGCCAAAGCGATCTTTTATGCCACGCCCGTTATCGGCAGCGATAATGCAGACGAGATCGCCATGCTAGTAGATGGAATTTATGCTGTTCATAAGATCAGAGATTTTGTGAACGTGGATTTTTATTACAAAGAAAAAACGCTCTCAAGCGCGGAGGAGATAATGCAAATTTTAAACAAATGCCCGCTTTATCTGCCGTTTCACGAGACCAACAAAAACAAGGAGAAAATTAATGCAGTGTAAAATTGAAGTAAATGGCAATACCGAAATTTTCGATATCAATAAGGTCGCAAAGCAAGCCGCGGGTGCGGCGCTTTTGCGCGTAAAAAATACCGTCGTGCTAGCTACCGTAGCGCGTGAAGAGACGCAGGTGCAGGAGGACTTTTTGCCCCTTACCGTGCAATATATCGAAAAGATGTACGCAGCGGGCAGAATCCCCGGAGGCTACATCAAGCGCGAGACCAAGCCGGGCGATTTTGAGACGCTCACGAGCCGCATCATAGACCGCTCGCTGCGCCCGCTCTTTCCGAAAGGATACGCATATCCGACGCAGATCGTAGTTTACGTGCTATCGGCAGATCCGGAGGTTGATTTGCAAGTCGTCGCTCTTAATGCGGCGTCTGCGGCGCTATATCTTAGCGATATTCCAATTAAAGCGCCCGTTTGCGGCGTTCGCATCGGCTATCAAAACGGAAATTTCATCTTAAATCCGAGCAACTCCGCGCTTAAAGCTAGCGCGCTCGATCTTTACGTAGCCGGCGTCGGCGATGAGCTTTTGATGATCGAGATGCGCTCCCTGCCGCAGATTAATGGCGGCGTGCAGCAGATGAATGAATTTAGCGAAGATCTGATGGTGGATGCGATCGATTTTGCCGCAAAGGCGATAAGCGCGGGCTCAAACGCTTACGAAGAGGCTTTTTTGCCGCTTAAAAAGCCCGATGCGAGCCTGGAGTACAAGCCCGAGATTGAGGATGAGGATATCGCGGATTTTATTGACGCGAACTACAAAGACGCCGTTAAAGCGGCGATCAATCAGATGGCAAAGAGCGAGCGCGCTACCGAGCTAAACAAAATCGTGGATCAAATTTTAACTACCGAGGTCGCGGCGCAAAACGAATGGAGCCAAGAGGTGATCTCCAGCGTCATCGGCAAGTATAAGCGCGGCATCATCCGCACGCAGATCATCGAGGATCGCCGCAGAGCCGACGGACGCGCGCTTGATGAGGTGCGCCCGATCAGTATCGAGACAAATATTCTGCCGTGCGCGCATGGAAGCTGCCTATTTACGCGCGGGCAGACGCAAGCTTTGGTCGTCACCACGCTGGGCGGCGATAGCGATGCGCAGCTAAGCGACAGCCTAACGCAGCTCGAGCCGATCAGCGATAGATTTATGTTTAATTACAACTTCCCGGGCTTTTGCGTCGGCGAAGCAAGCCCGCTCAAAAGCCCGGGCAGACGCGAGCTGGGACATGGAAATTTAGCCAAAAGAGCGCTGTATCCGAGCATCGATCTAAACTCGCCGCAGTCCATCCGCGTGGTGAGCGAAATTTTAGAGAGCAACGGCTCAAGCTCGATGGCTTCGGTCTGCGGCGGCGCACTTTCATTGCGCGCAGCGGGCGTGCCTACGCTAAAGCTCGTCGCGGGCGTGGCGATGGGCTTGATTTTTGAGGGCGAAAAACACGCCGTGCTAACCGACATAATGGGGCTTGAGGATCACGACGGCGATATGGATTTTAAGGTCGCGGGCACCTATGAGGGCATCACCGCGCTTCAGATGGATATCAAGCTCGGCGGCATCAGCCTGGAGGTTTTAAAAGAGGCTCTCGCGCAGGCAAAGCAGGCTCGTGCGCATATTTTGGGCCTTATGGAGCAGGCGGATGCGGCGATCGTTATAAACGAGGACGTGCTTCCGAAGCTTGAAATTTTTAGCGTCGAGGCGAGCAAAATCCCAGACATCATCGGTCAGGGCGGCAAGGTCATCAAAGAGATCACCGAAAGCTTCGGCGTAAATATCGATCTGGATCGCGAAAAGGGCGAGGTCAAGATCCAAGGCGCAAAATCTGGCGGCGTATCGGGCGCGAAAGAGAAAATTTTATCGATAGTTTCAAATTCTCGCGATTTTCGCAAGCCGCGCGGTGAACGCAAAGAGGTAAAATTTCAGATCGGCGAGGAGTTTGACGGCGTGGTGCAAAGCGTGCTGGATTTCGGTACCTTCATATCGCTACGAGACGGCGTGGATGGGCTGCTGCGCGCTAAATTTATCACGACGCCTTACAAGGCGGGCGACGTGGTGCGAGTGCGCGTGACCGATCAGAAAGGCACTAAAATTTCACTGGAATTAGCTTAAAATTTTAATAGGAGCGTAAAGATGCAGCTTAAAAAGATTTTTTTCCCTATCGGCGGCGGCGAGGAGCTAGCCGAGCGCATACACGGAGCGCTGCTCGTGAATAAATTTTTCGGTACGCATATAAACATAATGGCGTGCCAGCTCGATCCTAAGATGATCTATAATGTCCGTATGACGCTAAAAGGCGGCGTACTGATGGAGGAATTTTTAAAATCTGCGGGCGATGAGATGAGGGCTGAGCGCGAGGAGATCAAGGCGATCTTCGACGCCGAATGCGCCAAGCTCGATTTGGATCAAAACGACGACGATCACGTCCCAAATAGCGCCGCTTTGAGGCATATGGTGGGCATCCGCTCCGAGCTGGTCGAGAAATACTCCAAATATTGCGATTTGGTGCTGGTCTCCGTGCCGCCTACTGGCTCTATCACGGGCACGTTCGAGGCGGCGGTCACCAAAAGCGGCAAGCCTTGCATCGTCATACCGCGCAAGCTGCAGGAGTTTAAGGCGGATAAAATTTTAGTCTCGCTTACCGGCACTGCGGCCTCGGCGCGAGCTCTTGATAATTGGCTGGAGCTTTTGCAGCGCGCCAAGTCCGTCACCGTCATCACCGCAAACCACTACCTCCAAGAGGGCATCCCCGAAACGAAGCGCCGAATAAGCGATTATTTGGCGCTGCACGACGTTAATATCGATGCTTTCGAGACGCTAAACGCGGACGGCAAGATCCCGGGGCAGGTGCTGCTAGAGTATGCCGATGCGGGCGATTTCGATCTAATCGTCGCGGGCTTGCACTCAGACAGCGGCATCAAGGAGATATTCCTAGGCGGCGCGTCGAAATACTTCCTGCAAAAGACCAAAATTCCGGTCTTAATGTAGCTTGAGGCTTAGACGCCGTGTCGCGGCATATTGCCCGCATAGCGTCTAGGCTTAAGTCGGCTTTTAAGCGCCGCAAGCTAAAGCTTAAATTTTAATCGGCTCGCTTTGGTTTTGCTAACCCGCCCGCAGATCGTGCAGTTATGCTATCTTGCATATGGGTTGCGATTAATTTTTATCGCTAGCTTTGCTAACGAGTCGCTTTTGCTTTGCTACGGCTAGCGGAAGCAAATATATCCGCGGCGAGCAGAGTTAGCGGTCGCGGCAATCTCGCCGGTCTATCTTTAAGCGCGGCGAGTTTGAAATTTCCATGCTTGTCGTTTCAGCTGCGTCGTGGATTTCGCCTAAATTTGCACTTGAAATTTCTGTTTGCACGCTAAATTTTAAATTCCAAGGAGCGTAGATGGCATTTGAAAATGTAATCATCACTAAAGAGGATGATAAAAAGTATGGATTGAGTGAAATATTTTATAAATATAATCCGCCGTATAAAGAATTTATTAACAAACGAAAATGGGCTATTGACAAAAGTAGAAATTGTTGGATGTGGTGTCTTCATAACTTTCCTAGTAATGAGTTTGATCATGCTCTTAGTACAGAGACTATTTGGATTCTATATTATAATAATGAATTACTAGAGTTGATTATGGATTATGAAATTATTAAAAACAGAACTTTAAAACCAGAAAAATTTCATAGAATCTGGAAACTCCTAGATTTAAAACCAAATCATACGCAAAGTCTTAATAAGCAAGATATTTTGTATTTACTAAAAGAAATTTTAGAGGTATATAGAGATCGTGATTTGTTCGGAGAGGAGCCAAACTACACCATGGAACTACAAGATCTAACCGATTGCGCCGCAAAATAGGGCTTTAAATTTAACTCTATTTCAACCCCGCACCAAATCAAATTTCATAGAATTCTAAAATTTCGCAGAATTTTGAAATTCTAAAATTACAAAGTCCTGTAATTTCAAAATTCCCGCCCTAAAATTTCTTGTAAATCAAATTTATCAAAATCATCGACGCGAGCGCCTCTATGAGCGAGGCGATGATCATCGCGAAGTATATCTCTTGCGAGATCGCGGCGGTGGAGTAAAAAAGCGTCGCCGTGGCGATCACTAGCGTCAGAGGCATAGAAAGCGATAGTGCGAAAAGCGCCGCGCCTTTGCGCCCCAAGGTGTTTAAAAACGTAGCGCTCGCAAGCAGTCTGATACCAAACATTAGCGCCGCTAGGCTCGCGGCAAAACTCATCACTCCGGGCATAAGAAGCGCCTCAAGCTTGATCACGGCTCCGGTGTGTATGAAAAATATCGGCACCAAAAAGCCGAAGCCGAACGACGATAGCTTCTCGATGAGGTCGTCCTTGTGCGAGAAAAAGGTCGGCAGAAAGGTGCCTGCGATGAAGGCGCCGATTACGACCTCAAGCCCCAAAAGCATCACTCCGGCGCAGATGAGGCAAAACAGCGCCATCGCAAATCGCACGTCCTTTTCGTTTTTGTCGTATTTGGGCATGATGACCGTTTTTAGCGCGGGGAACCACCAAAATAGAATTTCAAGCCCTTTAAAAACCGCTAGCGCGGCCGCCGAAAAGCCCAAAAGCGCGCCGATGTGAAGCGCCATCTCGACGCCGAAGCCGTTTTTAAGGTAGATGCCGCCCACCGTGAGGACGGCGATGCTGATGAGCTCGCCGATCACGCCCGCGGGCATCGCGAGATTGAGCCACGCTTGATCCTTGCCGTATTCCTTATACAGCGCCGAAAGCAGCCCGACGCTCATCAGAGGCGCTGCGATGATAAGCATCTGCGGCAGTTCAAACATCCAAACCGCAAGCGCGCTTAGGATATAAAGCAGCGCCAAAAAGATTAGGATCAGCCGCAAAATTTTGCGCGGCATCGCAAGCAGCGCGCGGAAATCCACCTCGCAGCCCGCCAAAAACATAAGGTAGCAAAAGCCGATCTGCGCGGCTAGATCGAAGGTCGCGCTTGGCGGCAAAAGCCCTAAATTTGCGGCTATGATGCCAAGCATGATCTCCATAGGCGAGAGCGGAATTCTAGCTAAGCTAGCCAAAAAGGGCGAAGCAAATATCAAAAACGATAGCGCGATTAGGACGTAAATTTCATTCATAGTTTTATCTCGCGTTCTTGCCATTTCAGAATTTTTTCAGGTGCGGCACAGACGTGAAATACGCGGAATTTCCCGCCTTGTGCCACGACGTAGGCAAACTCGAAAAGCCGCTTTTTGCGTCCGCAAATCTCGCCCGGATTTAGCACGAGAGTGCCGTTTTTATCTACCGCCGCGGCGAAAAAATGGGTGTGGCCGTAAATTTTGATAGTTGGAATTTTATCCGCGTCTCGCCTGCACGGACCCCGATTTTTACTTTCTCCGCTTGTATTGGTACCCGAACTTGCGATCAAATTTGAGTTCAAGTTTGGTGCGACTAAATTTGCGCTCAAGTTCGGCGTGGATAAATTTACATTTAAACTCGGCGCCGTTAAATTTGCTGCGCGATCCGCACTCAAGCTCGCTTTTGAGTTCATACCCGAGCCCACATTGGCGGCCAAATTCGCGCTTGCATTTGAGTTTAAATTTGCGTTCGTGCCCGAAGCGAGATCCGCGCCTAAGTCTAAATTTACGTTTGAGTTCGCGCCCACATTCAAGCTCAAGCTCGCATTTAGACTTGCGAACTGCACGCTTTTTAAATTTGTGCTTGCGCTACCTATGTTTTTAAAATTCGCATCTGTACTGTGCGCACTATCTAAAATTTTATCAACGTCCGCGCCATTAGAATTTGCGTCTAAATTTGCCGAGCAACTCGCTGTTTTAGAATTTGAGATTAAAATTTCCCCGCGATCCGCGCTGCGGTTTGAGCCTAAATTCAGGTCGCTGCTCGCTTCGCCGCTAATTAAATTTTTGGCTAGGTCTGCGCCGAAATCACTGCGAAAATTTACCGCGCGATCCGCACCCGCACCTAAATCCGCGTCTAAATTTAACCCGTCTGCTTCGTTTTGCGCTGTGGGCTCCTCGTCAAAGAGATAAAACGGATGGTGCATTATTTTTAGTCGTAGTTCCGCAAACTCCGTGCAAAAGGGCTCGTCGTGCAGGTTGAAGTCATTTTTTAGCTCCGCAAGCGCTTCGTCGTTGTTCCCTAAAACCGCAAAGTAGGGCTTGCCGCTTTGTCGCAAAAGCCGCAGCGTCTCGCTCTCGACGATGTCGCCTGCATGCACGAGCAGATCCGCTCCGCGCGCAAGCAGCCACTCTATGGCGCTGGCAGCGACCTTTGTTTCGCGATGAGAGTCCGAGATGACGCCTATTATCAATCGATCTCTTCTTTAAGTTTGCACTGCGGGCACTCGGCGAAGTTGCCTTTTTTCAGCTCTTTGCGGAGCATGTATGAGTTGCCGCACTGCGGGCATGCGCGCGCAATCGGCGCGTAGTTGCTCACAAAGCCGCACTTTGGGTAGTTCGTGCAGCCGTAGAATTTGCCGCGTCTGGAGAAGCGCTCGACGATCTCGCCCGTGCCGCAGCTCGGGCACTTAACGCCGGTGGAGATGAGCGGCTTTTTCTCCTTTGCCGCGCCCTCGATTTTGCGCGAGTATTTGCACTTCGGATAGCCCTCGCAAGCGATAAACTCGCCGTATCTGCCCTTGCGTTTGATCAAATTTTTACCGCACTGCGGGCATTTCTCATCTAGCACTTCGGGCGCCGCCTTCTCCTCGCTTGCCCCCTCGGCGCTGGCGTCCGCGTTGCGCGAGTATTTGCATTTCGGATAGTTCGAGCAAGCGATAAACTCGCCGAATCTGCCCTGGCGCTTAAGTAGCTCGCCGCCGCAGTTCGGGCAGGTTTCACCGATCTTTTCGGCTAGCTTTTGGCTTGCGATCGAGGTTTTTCCTTTGGCGATCTCGTCCATAAAAGGGTAGTAAAAATCCGCCAAAATTTGCTGCCAGTCCGCTTTGTTTTCGGCGATGTCGTCGAGCTTCTCTTCCATTTTGGAGGTAAACTCGCTATCGACGATATTTTTAAAATTTTGCTCCAGCATCTCGGTGATCTTAAAGGCGATCTCGCTCGGCACCAGATGCTTTTGCTCGATATTTACGTAGTTGCGCGCAGTAAGCAGCGAGATGGTAGGCGCATAGGTCGAGGGCCTGCCGATGCCGAGGCTTTCGAGCTTTTTGATGAGGCTAGCTTCCGAATAGCGCGCCGGCGGCTCGGTGAAGTGTTGCTGCGAGCTTAAGCTTTGCAGGCTCATCGCGTCGCCCGTATCAAAGTTCGGTAAAATTTTATCCTTATCCAGATCGCCGTAAGCTTTGTAAAATCCGTCAAATTCCACCTTGCGTCCGCTGATCTTAAACGCGCCCGCTTCGCCGCGCACGATGATCGTTTGGATCTGCGAGACGCTAGGGCTCATCTGCGAGGCTATGAAGCGGTTGTAGATGAGCGCGTAAAGGCGGTATTCGTCGCGAGGCAGGATTTTTTGCGCGAGCTCGGGGGTAAGCTTTAGATCGGTAGGCCTTATCGCTTCGTGCGCTTCCTGCGCGCCTTTACTTTTGGTGGCGTATAAATTCGGACTTTTCGGCAGATACTTTTCGCCGAAGCACTGCTCGATCAACTCGCGAGCCGCCGCGATCGCTTCTTTAGCGATATTTAGCGAGTCGGTTCGCATATAGGTGATCGCGCCGCCGTTTTTGGTATTGACGCCTTCGTAAAGGCTCTGCGCGAGGCTCATCGTCTTGCGCGGATTAAAGCCCAGAGCCGTGCTCGCTGCTTGCTGTAGCGTCGAGGTCATAAACGGCGGGTAGGGGTTCGTTTTGCGCGATTTGCTCTCGATACTATCTACGCTAAATCTGTCTTTTTGCAGCGTCAGGACGATCTCGCTAGCCTGCGCCGCGTTTTTGACCGAGAGCTTTTCCATCTTTTTGCCGCGAAATTCCACGAGCTCGGCTTCTAAATCCTTCTTAAAAACCGCGTCGATGCTGTGAAATTCTACCGGCTTAAAATTTAAAATTTCGCGCTCGCGATCGACGACGATTTTAAGCGCGGCGCTTTGGACGCGACCCGCGCTTAAGCCGCGCTGGATCTTTAAATTTAAAAGCGGACTTAGCTTGTAGCCCACGATGCGATCGAGCAGGCGGCGCGCTTGTTGGGCGTTTACGCTTGCGATATTCAGCTTGCGCGGCGAGCTTAGCGCGTTTGAGATCGCGCTTTTGGTGATCTCGTGAAATACGATGCGCGGCAGCTCCTGCGCCTGCTTGCCGATCGAAGCGGCGATATGATAGGCGATCGCCTCGCCCTCGCGGTCCTCGTCCGTCGCGAGGTAAATTTGATCCGCCTTTTTAGCGAGCGTCTTTATCTGCTTTACGATCTGATCGTGATCGGCGCTGATTTCGTATTCGGGCTCGAAGCTTTTATCTTTGATTTTGATGCCGAAGCGTTTTTTAGGAAGGTCGCGGATATGGCCTTTAGACGCGATTACGTCGTAATCGGCGCCTAAGAAATTTTTGATAGTTTTGGCTTTTGCGGGGGATTCTACGATGATTAAATTTTTCATTGCTTAATCCTTTAGAATTCTAGGCAGCGTGATGCCCTTTTGGCTTTGGTATTTGCCCTTTTTATCGCAGTAGCTCACCTCGCACGGCTCGTCTCCTTGCAGAAACAAAACCTGCGCGATGCCTTCGTTCGCGTAAATTTTTGCAGGCAGCGGCGTGGTGTTGGAAATTTCAATCGTGATATGCCCTTCAAAGCCCGGCTCAAACGGCGTTACGTTTACGATGATGCCGCAGCGCGCGTAGGTGCTTTTGCCCAGGCAGATCGCAAGCACGTCGCGCGGCATTTTGAAGTATTCGATAGTGCGCGCTAGCGCGAAGGAATTCGGCGGCACGATGCAGACGTCGCCCTCAAAATCCACGACGTTTTTTGCGTCGAAATTTTTAGGATCGACGACCGTTCCGCCGACGTTTGTAAAAATTTTAAATTCGCGCGCTACGCGTATGTCGTATCCGTAGCTCGAAAGTCCGTAGCTAACGACGCCTCGGCCGATATTTTCCTCGCAAAAGGGCGCTATCATATCGTGCTGCTGCGACATCTGCCTGATCCATTTATCGCTTTTCAGTCCCATAAAATTTCCTTAAAATAATCAAAATTTTTCGCGCATTATAGCAGCAAAATAAAATATAATAAAAATTTTATGCTAGAATTTTGCTTAAATTATAAAAATTTTATCACTTTTTAAGGAGCAACTATGGGACTACTCAAGAAATTTGCGTTTATTACGTTTTTTATCGCGTCATCTTTGGCTGCTGCGAAGCCAAATATTTATATTTTAGCTACCGGCGGTACGATCGCGGGAAGCAGCGCAAGTGCCACGGAGGGCAACTATACCGCAGGCTCTAAGGGTGTAGAAGATATCTTATCGGCAGTACCGCAGCTGGGGGATTTAGCTACGATTAAAAGCGAGCAAATTTCAAATATCGGCTCGCAGGAGATGAACGATGAAATTTGGCTCAAGCTCGCAAACCGTGTGAGCGAGCTGCTTACTAAAAACGACGTCGACGGCGTCGTCATAATGTACGGAACCGATACGATGGAGGAGACAGCATATTTTTTAAGCCTGGTAGTAAAATCTAAAAAACCGATCGTTTTGGTGGGCGCGATGCGAAACGCTGATTCTATGAGTGCGGACGGCCCTTTAAATATCTTTAACGCCGTAAGCGTTGCGGCAGATAAAAACGCTCGCGAAAAGGGCGCTCTTGTAGTGATGAACGACGAGATCCACGCCGCGCGAGAGGTTACGAAAACAAATACTACTAACGTTGCGGCTTTTGCCTCGCCGAATTCCGGCAAGATCGGCACCGTGAATTATGGCGTCGTAAATTTCTATATGGCACCGCTTCGCAAACACACCGTCGCAAGCGAGTTTAATATCAAGGATTTCAAATCCTTGCCGCGCGTCGATATTATTTACGCGCATCCGCAGGACGTGAGCGATTTCGTAGAGACTGCCGTACAAAAGGGCGCTAAGGGCATCGTAGTCGCCGGCATGGGAAACGGAAATTTATACCCCGATACGGAGGCTGCGCTTGCAAAAGCTAGCGAAGCGGGCGTGATAGTCGTGCGCTCAAGCCGCACGGGCAGCGGCTCAACTAGCGTAGGCTCAGAGGTGGACGACGCTAAGCTCGGCTTTTTAACCGCCGATAATCTAAATCCGCAAAAGGCGCGCGTGCTGCTGATGCTGGCTCTTAGCAAAACGAGCGATAAAGCGAAAATTCAGAGCTTTTTTGCGACACATTAACACATAGGGCTTCGCGTGGATAGAATTTCGGCACGAGGCTTTAAAATAATGTTTCGGCATAAAATTTTAAAGAAAAGCAAGGCACGGAATTTTCGCGCTCGGGGCTTGGGCGTAGAATTTCGGTCGTAAAATTAAGTGCTAAATTTAAAGGATTTAAAATCATCCTGCGCTCTTACGGCAAAATTTCGTGTTTCGCTTGCGAAGTTCGAGCTTAAAATGAACGAGGCAAATCTCGCTCCGTAAATCCTTAAAATCAGTCCGCAAATTCTGTCGTAAATTTTGCTTTGCACTTCTTAAAAGTCCCGCAAAAATCCGTTTAAAGAAACAATTATAAAAATTTAGCTAAAATTTCGCAAATTTTTTCAGGAGAAATTTATGACAAAAGCAGAAATCAAAGAGTTAATGGACTTTTTCGGCGAAAAGCAAGGCATTAACGAGCTAAAAATTAAAGATAAAGATTTTGAGATCGAGATAAAAAAATATGGCCCATGCGGTGGGAGCACGCCTCAGCTCGCCGCACCGGCACCTGCCCCGCAGCTTGCTGCGCCTGCGGTAAATGTGCTCGTGGGCGATAAGCCCGCCTCAAAAGGCTCGATGGATACGATCGACAGCCCGATGGTAGGTACTTTTTATAAAGCGCCAAGTCCTGGTGCGGCAGAGTTCGTAAGCGTGGGCCAGGTCGTGCATAAAGGCGATACGATCGGTATAATCGAAGCGATGAAGATTATGAACGAGATCGAAGCGGAATTCGACTGCCGCATCAAAAAAGCTCTCGTCGAAGACGGACAACCCGTCGAATACGCTATGGCGCTGTTTGAGGTCGAGAAGCTATGAGGGAGCTTAAGAAAATTCTAATCGCAAATCGCGGCGAGATAGCGCTTAGAGCGCTTCGCACGATCCAAGAGATGGGCAAGCAAGCCATCGTCGTGCACTCCACCGCCGATCAGGACGCGCTTTACGTGAAATACGCCGACGCGTCGGTCTGCATCGGCGGACCGCGCAGCAGCGATAGCTACCTAAATATCCCCGCAATCATCACGGCGTGCGAGCTAACGGAAGCCGACGCGATATTTCCGGGATACGGCTTTTTGAGCGAAAGTCAAAATTTCGTCGAAATTTGCGCCAAACATGGCATTAAATTTATCGGCCCGAGCGTTGAGGCGATGACCTTGATGAGCGATAAGAGCAAGGCCAAGCAAGTAATGATGCGCGCGGGCATCCCCGTAGTGCCGGGCAGCGACGGCGCGATCGCAAGCGTCGAAGAGGCACGCAAGCTAGCCGCCGAAATCGGCTATCCGGTCATCATTAAAGCCGCAGCCGGTGGCGGTGGGCGCGGAATGCGCGTGGTCGAGCGCGAAGAGGATATCGAAAAGCTCTTTTGGTCGGCAGAGAGCGAAGCGATGAGCGCGTTCGGCGACGGCACGATGTATATGGAAAAATATATCACAAACCCGCGCCACATCGAGGTTCAGGTCTTGGGCGACGAGCACGGTCGCGTCGTGCATATCGGCGAGCGCGACTGCTCGATGCAGCGCCGCCACCAAAAGCTAATCGAAGAGAGCCCAGCCGTAATCTTGGATGAGCAGACGCGAAAAAGCCTGCATGAAACGGCGGTTCGCGCCGCTAAGGCGATCGGATACGCAAGCGCGGGAACGTTTGAGTTTTTGTACGACAGCAAGGATAAGAAATTCTATTTCATCGAGATGAATACCCGCTTACAGGTCGAACACACCGTAAGCGAGATGCGAAGCGGGCTCGATCTGATCGAGTGGATGATCCGCATCGCACAGGGCGAGAAGCTGCTGCCTCAAAGCGAGATAAAATTTAGCGGACACGCGCTTGAGTGCCGCATCACCGCCGAGGACTCCAAAAGCTTTATGCCAAACCCCGGCAAAATCACAAAATACGTCGCTCCGGGCGGCAGAAACGTGCGCATGGATAGCCACGTCTATGAGGGCTACTCGGTGCCGCCTTACTACGACAGCATGATCGGCAAGCTCATCGTCCACGACAGGGACCGCGAGCGCGCGATTGCGAAGATGAAGGTTGCGTTAGGCGAACTCATCATCGGCGGCATAAAATCGACCCGCGATTTTCACCTGATGATGATGAACAACCCCGATTTCTTGAGCAACAACTACGATACGAACTACCTAGCCAAGCATTAAATTTAAAATTCCAAGGGATAAAATTCTCTTGGAATTTTGAAGCTTTATTTAAAATTCTGCATTTGAAATTCCGCTTTAAATTTTACATTTAAAAATCTACTTGAAATTTTGCTTTAAAATTCCGTCGTGCCACGCTTTAATTTTGCTATCAAATTTGCCGTCAAATCTAGGTGAAGATGCGCGAGATACATCGTCGCGCGTGTTTTACGGCGAGATAAATGCTGGGCTCGGTTTAAATTTACGTTTTGCGGCGGTTGAAATTTAGAATATATGTCTTGCCACTGCAAATATTCGCTTTGATCCGCACCGATCTAGTTAAAATTTTAAGTCGCGTACGCGCTTTAATTATCTATTTCGCGACCGGCTATTACCGCGCGCATGAGCGCGCGCGAGTAAGCGGCTAAAATTTACCGCGCGCCGCCTGCGCCCATTCGGTGTAAACTTGACCGCGCTTGCCGTTTCGAGCGTGAGTAGTATCGAGCTGTAAACTTTAAACTATCTCGCCGCACGCGCTTGAGAATAGTGCCCTGCTTCGCGGGCAAAGCGCACTAGGTCTTTAAACTGTCAAATTTCAAATTCCGAATTCCTCGTAAAATTTATTTAGATAATCGGCGTAGTAGAAGTTTTGATTTCTGGCGTCAAATTTGCCCGCCAGCTCCAAAGCCGTCTTATAGTCGTTCTCATCGCCGAACGCGCTAACTGCGATGAAAAATCGCAGGTCGTTCAGATCGTCGTTGCTATCGAGTATGGCGTGCGAGTGTTTGCGAGCTAAGCTTAGCGCCGTCTCGCGCTCATCCAGCCTAACGGCGATCTCGATTAGCGGCGCGATCTGATTTATGACGCGAGGATTTGACTCGATCGTCGCCGCGGCCTTGGGTAGCAGGGTTTTCGCCTCCTCTATCTTGCCTGTTTTAATCATGCTAAAAAGTATCGGCGCGTAGGTCGTGTGAGGCACTTCGCCGCAGGTTAGCTCGCCTGAGAGTATCGGTGCGGCAAGCTCCAGCGCGGCTTCATGCTCGCCGGCAAAGCACAGATACGCGATCTCATCGCTTGCTTCGCATGCCTCGCAGTCAGCCATATCGTCTTTGGCGAGCTTTTTCCACAGCTCGTAGTTTGCCTTCGCCTCTCTAGCGTCGCCTATGTCGATGTTTTGATTCATTAAGGCCTTGTAGTATGAGGCCAGCGAGAGCTCCAAGCGCTCGTAGTAAAACAGCATCGCTTCGTTTGCCTCGTCTATGAGCTCTTTTTCTATCACGGAGCTTTTGGCGATGCCCGAGACTATCCATTTAAATTTCCATAGGCAATCCGTAAAGTCGCCGAAATTTGGGTATTCGCTTTCTTTTAAATTTTGCGCGATGTAGCCCGTGAGCCACATTAGCGCCCTCGTTCTTAAAACCGCGCCGAATTTTTCAAATTCCTCGTTTAGCACAAAGTCGCAAATTTGCGCGGCAAAGTCAAAATTTTCCGCCTCGATGGCGCCATTTATCGCATCAAACAGATACTCCTCTTTATCCGCCAGCCTATCAAATTGCCTTAGCTTTTCATAAAGCCCCTCTAGCGAGACCTGCTTCATCTGCGCTCCTCGTTAAATTTTGCGATAATTATATCCGTTTAATCTGAAGCTAAGCGGCTCATCGCGATTTTAAAACCCAAAAGGCAAAATTTATAGCGTTATCTTAAAGCGGTTTTGCTCGCGCCGTTTTAGCGCCCTATTTGCCGCCGCGATAGGTAAATTTCAGCTTTGTTATATAAATTTAATATTAAAATGCCGTATTCATAAATTTTTTTAAGAAAAGGGGATTTATGGACATAAACATGCAGCGCTTTAAAAGCGAGTTCGAACAGATAAGCCGCTTCGGGGCTTTGGCGGGCGGCGGGCTTACGCGGCTTGCATTTTCGCGCGAGGATAAAGAGGCGCGCAACTTCCTCATATCGCTACTTCAAAAAGAAAATTTCAAGATCAAAATCGACGATACGGGCAATATTTTCGCTAAATTTGGAGGCGTTAAAAATCCAGATCTGCCGTCCGTCAGCGCTGGCTCACATATCGATAGCGTGCCGCAGGGCGGCTTTTACGACGGCACGCTACGCGTCATGGCCGCTTTGGAGGCGATCCGCACGGTGCGAGATAGCGGCGAGAAGCTTGCGCGACCGCTGGAGCTCATCGTCTTTGTTTGCGAGGAATCAAGCCGCTTTAAAATGGCGACCGTAGGCAGCAAGATAATTAGCGGCAAGCTATCGCGGCAGCGGCTGGGCGAGCTAAAGGATAAAGACGGAATTTCGCTATTTGACGCCATGCAGGAGTTTGGGCTAAATCCCGCAAATTTAAAAAGCTGCGTCCTGCCCAAATCCAGTTTTCATAGCTACATCGAGCTTCATATCGAGCAGGGGCCGGTATTGCAGCGACGCGGTATCCCAGTAGGCATCGTCACGGGTATCGCCGCGCCCGTGCGATACGAGCTGCGGATCGAGGGCAGAGCTGATCACAGCGGCGCTACGCCGATGGATATGCGCTGCGACGCCCTAGCTTGCGCTAGCGAGATCGTTTTAAGCGCGGAGAGGATCGCCAAGGAGGGCAAAACCACGGTCGCGACGACGGGATATGCAAATGCGCTACCCGGCGTGCTAAACGTGATCCCGGGCGCCTGCATGCTAGGGCTTGATATACGCGATATAGACGAGGATGCGCTCAGGGCGGCGGACGATAAAATTTGCGCCGCGATAGATGAAATTTGCGCTCGCAGAGGGTGCAGATTTGAACTAAAAAATCTCATCAAGGATCGCCCCGTAAAGCTAAGCGAGGAGATGATAGATCTGCTTGAGAGCTGCGCCGATGAGCTTAAAATTCCAAGCCTAAGGCTTCCTAGCGGCGCGGGACACGACGCGATGAATATGACGGAGCTTGCGGATCGCGTGGGGGATGCTTTTCGTGCCGTGCAAGGACGGTATCAGCCACAACGTAAATGAGAACATAAACTGGCACGACGCGTTTGCCGCTACGAAGGTTTTAGCCGCGGCGATGTTAAGCTTAGCTAAAAAATAAAGGAGAGGAAATGGATGCTATCGCACAAAAAGTAGAGGCGCTCAAAGGCGAGATGATCGGGGATCGCAGGTTTTTTCACTCGCATCCTGAGACGGGTTGGTTTACCTTTTTTACGACCGCCGTTATCGCAGATCGTATGCAGCGCTTGGGCTATGAGATAAAGCTCGGTCGCGAAGTGGTGAAAGCTGAAGCGAGGCAGGGCGTAGGCAGCAAGGATGCCTGCGAGAAGGCAAAGCAGCGCGCCGAAGGGCTGCTAAACGCGGATCAGATAAAATTTCTTGATGCGATGGAGGATGGGCTAACGGGTTTAGTTGCCGAAATAGACACGGGGCGCGCGGGCAAGACGGTCGCTTTTAGATTTGACATAGACGGCGTAGACGTGACCGAGAGCACGGACGCGGATCACCGCCCTTTTAAGGAGGGCTTTCGCTCCGACATTAGCGGCATCACGCACGCGTGCGGGCACGACGGGCATATCACGATGGGGCTTGCTCTGGCAAAGCTGATCGCGCATAGCCTAGACGATTTTAGCGGTAAATTTAGATTTATCTTCCAAACCGCCGAGGAGGGCACCAGAGGCGCCGTAGGCATGGAAGCTGCGGGCGTCACCAAGGGCGTGGATTACTTGCTGGGCGGTCATATCGGCTTTCAGGCGAGCACTATGAGAGGCATCATCTGCGGCACTAAAAAGCTACTCGCGACCACTAAATTTGACGTAAGCTTACAAGGCAAGTCCGCTCACGCCGCGGGCGCGCCGCAAAACGGAGCCAATGCTCTGCTCGCCGCAGCCGAGATGGCGCTTGATATGCACGGCATCACGAGGCACGCAGACGGCGTCACGCGTATCAACGTCGGCGTGTTGCGCGCGGGCGAAGGACGCAACGTCATCGCGCCCAACGGCTATCTTGCGTGCGAGACGCGCGGCGAGAGCACGGAGCTGAATGAGTTTATGAAGGCCAAATGCATGGACATAGTGGAGGGCGTTTCTAAAATTTACGGCGTTAGCTACGACGTGCAGGTTACGGGCGGCACCGCAGGCGGCGATAGCGACGAGGCCACCACGCAGCTTTACGAGGATGCGGCGAAGGCATCGCCGTTTATTGACGATGATAAAATCGTAAGGGAGCTAAGCTTCGGCGCATGCGAGGATTTTGCGCATTTTATGCGCTCGGTGCAGGACGCGGGAGGCAACAGCGGATATCTGATGATCGGCACGACGCTTGCGGCAGGGCATCACAACGCCAAATTCGACTTCGACGAGGACTCGCTGCTTGCTGGAGTGGACGTGTATCTGCGCTGCGCGTATAAGCTAAACGGCAAAATTTAAGGAAAGCGGCATGAAAAGAGCACTGCTTCTAAGCGCTTCCAGTTACAAAGACAGCGGCTATCTGAACCACTGCAAGGGGTGGATCAAGGAATTTTTAGGCAGGTTATGGGAGGATGAAATTTTATTTATTCCGTTTGCGGGCGTTAGGCGCACGAACGAGCAATACGAGCAGAAGGTCGCGGATTGCCTGGAGAGTAATAATATCAGATCGATCCATCGCTTTGCCGATATGAAAGCCGCCGTTAAAAATGCCAAATCGATCTGCATCGGCGGCGGCAATACCTTCGTGCTGCTAAACGAGCTTTATAAATTTGATCTCTTAGGCGCGATCAAAGATGCTGTGAATAACGGTACGCCGTATTTCGGCTGGTCTGCGGGCGCAAACGTCGCGGGCAAGACGATGATGACTACCAACGACATGCCGATCGTCTTCCCGCCCTCGCCGGTAGCTCTGGGGATCTTTCCGTATCAGATCAATCCGCACTTTATAAGCGGTAAAATTTCAAACCACAACGGCGAGAGCAGGGAGGAGCGGCTGGAGGAGTTTTTGATCGTCAATCAAAACGACAGCGTCTATGCTATGCCCGAGGGCAGCGCATTTTTGATAAACGGAAACGAGTGCGAAGTGATGGGGCATGCGGACGTGCTGAAATTCGAGTATAAAAAAGAGATCTCGCGCATCGCCGTGGGAAGTAAATTTAAAATTTAAAAGGAGTTATCGTGCAGACGTTTAGGCTATTTTTGGCGCTTGCGGGCATCGTCGCAGTCGTCGCTTTACTGATCATGAAAAAGGATACCAAAACCGTGCTTATCGGCGTGGGTTTGGTGCTGTGCGTGCTTTGTCTAAAGCCGCTGGACGGGCTGGGCGCCTTTACCTCGTATATGACTAAAGCAGGTCTTATTAAGGCGATCTGCGCCAGTATGGGTTTTGCCTTCGTGATGAAATTTACCGGCTGCGACCGCGCGCTCGTAAATTTACTAACCAGGCCTCTTGGCAATATCGGATTTTTATTGATCCCTATCGTCGTAGCGCTTACATATTTTATCAATATCGCTATCCCCTCCGCTGCGGGCTGCTCGGCTGCGGTCGGCGCTACGCTGATCCCCGTGATGATGGCAGCGGGCGTTAAACCGGAGATGGCGGGTGCGGCGGTGTTTGCGGGAACTTTCGGTAGCGTTTTAAGCCCGGGCTCGGCGCACAACGTATTTGTAGCCGATATGGTAAAGGCGCACAACTCATCTTACACGGTTCAAGACGTCATCGCCGTGCAGTTTTCCAGCGCGATTACCGCTTTGATCGTGGTTTTGATCGTAATGAGTATAACGGCGATAGTTTGCAAAGACTACACCAAGGGGGTGAATTATCTAGCGCAAAGAGAGGGCGGCGCAAATTCCGCCGCGTCAAATTCCGCCGACGGTTCAAATTTAGACGCGCAGCCTCAAAAGATAAACGTCTTATACGCGCTTATGCCGTTAGTGCCTCTAGTGATCTTGGTAATCGGCGGCACGAGCCTAAATCAGGTCTCTTTCCTAAAATGGACGAAGATGGGCGTCGCCGAAGCGATGCTACTGGGCGCTATCCTCACCATCGCCGTTACTCTAACCGATCCTCAAAAAATTACGAAGGAATTTTTCAAAGGAATGGGTAGCGCATATGCCGAGATCATAGGTATCATCATCGCAGCAGGCGTCTTCGTCGCGGGACTTAGTGCGTGCGGAGCGATCGATTTCGTAATCGAGTGGCTGAAGGGCGAGCAGGGCTACGTAAAATTCGGCGGAACCTTCGTGCCGTTTTTTATGGGCGTCGTAACGGGCTCGGGAGATGCGGCGGCGATGGCGTTTAACACCGCCGTGACCGTGCACGCCGATGTGTTAGGCTTTGAACAAGATAGGCTCGGTATGGCGGTTGCGATAAGCGGCGCGCTAGGCAGGAGCGCATCGCCGATCGCGGGCGCTTGTATCGTTTGCGCGGGACTTGCGATGGTAAACCCTATTCAGATCGCCAAAAGAACGGCTCTAGGGATGTTTCTATCCGTCTGCGTCATCGCATTTGTCATTTTATAAAAGGCTTATTTGTGGATATCGTGCAGAGGTTTTTAAACTATACCAAGATCAACACCACCACAAATAGAGCCGCGGGTGCTGCGGGCATAATGCCCTCAAACCCCAAGGAGCTTGAGCTCGCAGGCCTCATAAAAGGCGAGCTAGAAGCCCTGGGCATCGAAAATATCAGCCTTAGCGAGAAGTCGATTTTGATCGCTAAAATTCCATCAAATTTAGACGCGCCCGCTGCGAGCATAGCGTTTTTTGCTCACCTCGATACCAGCGCCGAGCAGAGCAGCGACACCAAAGCGCAGATCGTAAGATACGAAGGCGGCGATATCTGCCTAAATAAAGAGCTTGGGATCTATCTTAAAGAGAGCGAAAATGAGGAGCTGCAAGATTATAAAGGAGATGAAATCATCGTAACGGACGGTACTAGCTTGCTAGGCGCCGACGATAAAGCGGCGATCGCTGCGATCGTAAATGCGCTGGAATTTTTCGTCCAAAATCCGCAGATCAAGCACGGCGAGATAATCGCTTGCTTCGTGCCGGACGAGGAGCAGGGCTTGCGCGGCGCAAAGGCGCTGGATGTAAGCGAGGTAGGCGCGGATTTTGGCTACTGCCTTGATTGCTGCGGCATCGGCGAGTTTATCTACGAGAATTGGAACGCGGGCGATTGCGTCGTTACCTTCAAGGGCCAGTCCGCTCATCCGATGAACGCCAAGGGCAAGCTCGTAAATTCCTTGCTTTTGGCGCATAAGTTTATCTCGCTGCTGCCCGCGGGCGAGGCGCCCGAATACACAGAGGGCAAGGAGGGCTATTTTTGGGTCAAGGAGCTTAGCGGCAACAGCGCAAAGACCGTCCTAAAGATCGACGTGAGGGAATTTGACGAGAAAAGATACGAGCAGCGTATGGAATTTTTGCAAAAAACTGCGGACGGGCTTCGCGCGATCTGGGGCGATCGGATCGAAATTTCGCTAAACGACCGCTATAAAAACGTCTATAACTTTTTGAAAAACGACGACGCGCCAGCAATTCGCCTTGCGAAGCAGGCTTTTAAAAGCCTAAATATCGAGCCTAAGATCAAGCCTATGCGAGGCGGCTACGACGGCGCCGTCATCTCCGCAAAGGGGCTGCCGTGCCCGAACCTCTTTACCGGCGGGCACAATTTCCACTCGATCTACGAGTATATTCCCGTAAGCTCTTTAAAAGCGGCAAGCGAAGTGGTTAAGCGGATCATAACGCTGGCGGCGGCGCAAGCTTAGCTCGGCCGCTTTCTACTCCGCGCACAGATTTGATTTTAAATTTAGCTCGTTCATTCCGCCGCGAAATTTTACCCTTGCAGGACGGAATTTTTGGCCCCGTGGCGACGGATGACGCGGGCTACGACTACGACGCGGCTTTTAAGCGCTATCACTCGAGCGAGGAGATGGCGGAATTCCTGCTCGCGCTTTACGATAGCGACGCGTGCGTAGGCGCGGTGGATCGAAACAACTTCGAGTTTAGCTTGGGGGCTGTGCGATTTGACTACGTGGGCAGATGCTAATTTTTACGCTTTTAGCGCATCGCGATGAAACGGCAGCTTCTAGACTGCGTATAGTCTTATAAAATTTAAGCTGATTTGATATACATTTCGCGCCGAACGTGGCTTTGAAATTTAACGCGTGAGCTATGGATTTTACTTGCGATGCGAGCTCAAGCGCGCAATTTTCGGGCTCGACTTGCAAACTAGACGAAATTTTTGGCACGGTAAAAGTAAAATTTAACCACACAACGCGTTAAAATTTAAAGAAATTCAAGGAGCGAAAATGGGAAAATCCGCCTTGGTGCTTGGCGCTACGGGCGTCGTAGGCAGGGAACTGGTGCGCGAGCTTTGCGAGAGTCCGGGTTACGATGAGGTAGAGGCGTGGGTGCGCCGCGAGATAGGCTTTTGCCGCCCTAAGCTTCGCGCGCGGATCATTGATTTTGAGGGCATCTCGGATATCGCGCCGCATAAATTTGACGAAATTTTTTGCGCGCTGGGTACGACGATGAAGCAGGCGGGTTCGCGCGAGGCGTTTTTGCGCGTGGATGTAGACTACGTCTATGCGGCGGCGAAATGGGGCAAAGCAGCGGGCGCGCTGCGCTTCGTGCTTGTGTCATCTCCGGGCGCAAACGAGGGCTCGCTAAGCTTTTATCTGCGCGCCAAAAGACGTATCGAGCGGAGCGTGAGCGAGCTTGGCTTTGACAGCCTTCAGATCGTTCGTCCGCCGTTAATCTTGGGCGAGAGATCGGATGCTCGCCCGCTAGAGCGGCTTGCAGTGGTGCTTTTTAAACTGCTGTTTGCTCGTTTGGTAAATTTAGACCACTTAGAGGCGCAAGTATCGCCCACGGGATGATAAATGCTGCTATCAGCGATGCACGCAGCGTGCAAATCTACGAGCCGCGGGAATTTTTATAAATCGCGAGTAAAATTTCAGCGCAAGAGCAGGATTAAATTTAAAACTAAAGTTTTAGGCGGTGTGAATAAAATTTTATAAATTGATCTGCTTAAATTAAATTTTAAATTTAATAGAATTTTATAGTAAAATTTCTCGCTTGAAATTTTAAGCGTGGAATCTTGCGTACTGTGTTGTTGCAAAATTTTTGTTATAAAACCCTATGCTAAAATTTTAGGACTAAATTTGCGGTGTATTTAGCTTAGCCGCGAATAAAGCCTCCTAGGGCTTCAAGCTCGCATGCGGTTATGGCAACTTCAAACCCCGAAACAATCGTAAGTTTTACAAGTTTTATAAATCTGCGACATTAAATTCTAAAAATTATGAGCTACTTAGGAGGCGAAAACGTCTATTTTTTCGCTTCTTTCGGCGCGGTCGGCGGATCAAGCTGCATGATCTTATCGCCTAGGCGCTGAAAATTTGCAAGGCTTTTTAGGTGGAAATACGCTAGCTCCAGATATCCGCGGCGCGCAAAATCCGCGAGCTTTTTATCGCTTAGCTTCAAAAGCTTTTCGCGATTTACGACCGAAAAGCCGTTCAGCAGAGACGATTCCTTGCCGCTAGAGTTGATACCAAGCTCCTTGGCTTCTAAAATCCCCGCCTTTTGAAATTCCGCCGCCGCAACGCGCGTGCGCATATCCAAATCGGCGTAATTTTTCATTACCTCTTTTAAATTTTGTAAAAACGGCGTCGGCTTGCCGTCTTTAAAAAGCGCCTCGCCGTCGCCTTTGATCTGCTGCGCGTCCTCATCGAAGCAGATCGCCGTCTGCTCGCCGATCTGGGCTAGGAAAAACGGATAATTCTGCACCGAGGAAGGCACCGCTCCCTTATAATCCTTATCGATTAGGACGTTTTTGGTGCGTCCTAGCAGCGCCACCATTTTGGGCTCTTTTTCGATGGTAAATACGATAACGAGGTTGTCTGCGCAAAACGGAATCTCCGGCGCGATTACAGGCACGAAAGGCGCGGTAGGGAATGCATCCGCGTGATACTGTAAATCCGCGTGTTTAACGCTATCTAATACGACTGGGGTCATGTTGATCCTTTAAAAAATTTTAGCAATTATATAAAAAAGAATATTAAAATTCTAAAGAGTTTTGGAATTTCGCCCGTTTTTACTTGCGTAAATTTATAGATTTGGAATTTTAAATTTGATAGAATTGCCAGTAAATTTAAGGAGCGAAAGTGGGCTTGGATGAGCTTTTGGCGCTTGCCGAGGGCGCCGCAAAAAAGGCAAACGTCGCGATAATGCAAAACTACGACAAATTTGATGTCTTTGTCAAAGCGGACAGATCGCCGCTTACGAATGCCGATCTTGCGGCAAACGATGTGATAATGCGCACCCTAGAGCCTAGCGGTATCGCAATCTGCTCGGAAGAGTGCGTGCTGGATAGCAAGCGGCGCATGAGCGAGGAGAGATTTTGGCTCATAGATCCGCTGGACGGCACGAAGGAGTTCATCGCGCGCAACGGCGAGTTTTGCGTCTGCATCGCGCTTATCGAGCATGGGCGCCCGATTTTATCGGCGATCGGCGTGCCCGTAAGCGGCGACATATATAGCTCGAATGGCGGCGGAGTCTATAAAAACGGCGCGCTGCTCGCTCGCCCCGCTAGCGCGCCGCAAATCTTCATGCACGGCCGACATAGCAGATCCGAAAAATATCCGCAATTTGCGCAAAAATTTAAAATGCAGCTAGTGCGCAAAGGCTCTGCGATAAAATTTTGTATCTTAGCCGAGGGAGGCGCCAGCGCGTATGCGAGATTTAGCGACTGCTCGCTTTGGGACATCGCCGCTGGGGATTTTTTGCTGCATCAAAGCGGCGGAGCGGTAGTAGATCTAAAGACGATGAAGGCGCCTCTTTATAACGGAAAAAGCCTGATAAATAACCATTATGTGGCGATCGGTGCGAATGTGGTGAAATTTTTACCTGAAATGTTGGAGTTCGCAAAGAATTTTTAAGCTAAATTTATAGTAAACGTCTTATAATATAAGTCCAAAAATTTTTTATCAAAGGATAAAAACATGAAGGGCTTTACTATGATCGAATTAATTTTCGTGATCGTGATTTTAGGTGTTTTGGCGGCAATTGCCATTCCAAAACTAGCAGCTACGCGCGATGATGCAGAGGTTGTGAGGGCAGCACAGAGTATAGTTATGTCCTTGGGCGATATGATAGGCTACTATACTTCGCAAGGAAGTTATAGTGCGGATTTTGCCAATATGACAAATGTTACAAATCCTATTATGGCTAAAGGTTCGGTTTGCGCTACATATACATATAATAGTTCTTCCCAAATTACCCTTACAAAGGGGTACGATGGACTATGCGCTACCGTTTGGAATTCGGCAAATCTAAGAACTATAGAAAATGTTTATAGTTCAGATGCGTTGGTAATTGTCCAATAGCTTCTTTGGCGCAGGGATTATCTCTGCGCCCTTTTATTTATAAATCCAAGCAAAATTCCAACAATCCAAACAATTCCGAAAAATATAAAAATCATACTCCAAAATTGCGCCAGATCCACGCTTTTGCTTGTCGGAAGGAGATACCAACCTCCGCTATAAAGCGCCGCTAGCTTGGCTTGCAGCCCCTCTAGCGCCGCATCGGCCGGCACTGCGGGTACGTCAAACGCGCAGCTGTTAAACGGCTTAAAAATCGGCACCGCGCTTAAGTCCAAATTTAAAAATTTAACCGCCCCGCCGCAGCCGCTTATCCCTCCCATTTCGCCATCTTCGCGCAACACGACACGGATTTTGGCCAAATTTAGCGACGAGATTAGCCCAAGCACCGCTCCGTAAAACCATACCGCGTATCCGCATATAGCGGCGTATATGCTTGCTTCGCCGCAGGCTAAAATGATCGCTCCTAACGCCACGGCGCAAAGCGCGAAACGCACATGCACGCTAAAGTTTTCTGGATAGATGAAAAGAAATTTTTGCAGGAAAAAATATGAAAACGCCAGCCAGCAAAGCGCCCACACTGCGCAGAAAATTAGGAATTTTTTAGAGTATCTGTTTTGAAATTTTAAAGCCATGAACATCCTTTCTGCGCGTAATTTTATAATAAATTGCAGATATTTTCGCTAAAAATTTCATTCTCGCGGCAAAATTTCGAGCTAAATTTTGAATTAGAGAATTTTACGCGAATAAAATTCGGCATCCTTGTGAGAGCCCCCGCCGGCTCCCGCTCGCTGCCACAATTGCTCCCGCTCGCATTAAATTTTTTAATTTTGCTACCAAATTTTAATTCCGCCACCGCAAGCGAACGCAGGCGAAATTCATATAAAATTTCTATTTTAAAAGCTTTTTTAGGCTAGAAATATTAGAATTTGCAAAATTTAATCTAGGAGCTAAAAATGGCTAAAAAGCTTATCGACGTTATGGATACGACTTTTCGCGACGGATTTCAGTCAGTTTTCGGCGCGCGCGTGGCGATGGCGGACTTTTTGCCTGCCGTTAGCGCGGCCAAAGAGGCAGGCATCACGCACTTTGAGTTCGGCGGCGGCGCGCGGTTTCAGAGCCTGTATTTTTACCTAAACGAAGACGCGTTTGAGATGATGGATAAATTTAGAAGCATCGTGGGCGAGGGGGCGAACCTGCAGACCCTTAGCCGCGGCGTCAATACCGTCACGCTCGATACCGGCAGCCGAGAGATCATCGATCTGCACGCCAAGCTTTTTGCCAAACACGGCACGACGACGATTCGAAATTTCGACGCGCTAAACGACGTGGAAAATTTAAAATTTAGCGGCGAATGCATACATCGTCACGGTCTTAAACATGAAGTCGTGGTTACGATGATGGATCTGCCGCCGGGATGCAGCGGCGCGCACGATGCGGCGTTTTACGAGAGAATTCTGCGTCAAATTTTAGACGCGCAGATCCCGTTTGACAGTATCTGCTTCAAAGACGCAAGCGGCACGAGCAGCCCGCAGAAGGTCTATGAGACGATCAAGCGCGCGCGTAAAATTTTAGGCGACGGCGTACATATCCGCCTGCACACTCACGAGACGGCGGGCGTTAGCGTCGCATGCTATCAGGCTGCGCTCGTTGCGGGCGTAGACGGCATCGACCTTGCCGCGCATCCCGTAAGCGGCGGCACTAGCCAGCCAGACATCCTCACGCTGTTGCACGCGACGAAGGGACAAAATTTCGACCTGGGCCTGGATGCAGAGAAAATTTTAAAATACGAAGAGGTTTTGGGCGAGTGCTTGAAGGATTACTTCATGCCGCCAGAGGCCACGCAAGTAAGCCCGCTCATTCCGTTTTCGCCGATGCCAGGGGGCGCGCTTACCGCAAATACGCAGATGATGCGCGATAATAAAATTTTAGACAAATTTCCAGCCGTCATCAAGGCTATGCGAGAGGTCGTCGAAAAGGGCGGTTTCGGCACGAGCGTGACGCCGGTCAGTCAGTTTTATTTTCAGCAGGCGTTTAACAACGTAATGTTCGGCCCGTGGAAAAAGATCGCCGAGGGCTACGGCAAGATGGTGCTAGGCTATTTCGGTAAAACGCCCGTTAAACCCGACGACGGCGTGATTAAGATGGCGGCGGAGCAGCTGGGACTACAGCCTACGACCAAGCATGCCGTAGATATCGCCGATGCCGACGAGAGCAAGAGCGTCGCGTATGCGCAGAAGATTCTACGCGAGCAGGGCATCGAGCCTAGCGAGGAGAACATATTTATCGCGCTTGCGTGCAAAGAAAAAGGCATCGCGTTTTTAAAAGGCGAGGGCAAGGTGATGAGCCGCAAAAAAGAGGACGTAGCGCCCGCTGCAAGCCATCAAAACGGTATTTCTAAAAATGGCAAATTTGACGTTAAAATTAACGGCAAAATTTACAGCGTAGAATTCGCCGGGCAAAACGTGCTCGTAAACGGCGATCGATACGACGTCAGCTTCGATACCTCAGCGCCCGCAAAGCCGCAAGTGCAAGCCGCTCCTGAAAGCAAGGCAAGCGGTACGGACGACAACGAAGTAAAAGCGACGCTTCCTAGCAACGTATTTAAAATTTTAATAAAGGAAGGCGACGCTGTTAAGGCGGGGCAGAATGTCATCGTTCTTGAAGCGATGAAGATGGAGATAAATATCGAAAGCCCGCGCAAAGGTATAATCGATAAAATTTTAGTCGCCCAGGGCGATACGGTCGATGCCGATCAAGTGCTCGCGATTTTAAGATAAGCTCTAAAATTTAGGCGGGCGCTTCCGCCTAAATTTCATGGCGATCATCCTCGGTGCTTAAGCGAGCTCACCTAAATTTTAAGCTATAATAGCGCAATCTTTTATCAAAATTTAATTTAAAAAGGACGCAAAATGGCAACTCCGAACGATCTGGATAAACTAGGTCTTAAAAATATCAAAAAAATCAATCACAACCTAAGCTACGACGAGCTTTTTGAGCTTGAAAAGGCAAGAGGCGAGGGGCGCGTATCAAGCAACGGCACCTTTATGGTCGATACCGGCATCTTTACGGGTCGCAGCCCAAAGGATAAGTACTTTGTAAAACAAGACCCGAGCCAAAAATACATCGCCTGGGGCAAGATAAATCAGCCTATCTCAAAAGAGCTTTTCGATAAGCTTTTAACCAAGGCAAAAGCCCAGCTAAGCGGCAAGGAAATCTTTATCCAAGACGCATTTTGCGGCGCGAGCAAATCCAGCCGCAAAAACGTGCGCTTCGTAACCGAAGTCGCGTGGCAGGCGCATTTTGTTAAAAATATGTTCATCCGCCCAAGCAAGAGCGAGCTAGCGGAATTTCATCCTGATTTCGTCGTTTACAACGCGTGCAAATGCAAAAACGAAGATTACGCGAGCGACGGGCTTCACAGCGACGTTTTCGTTATTTTTAACGTTGAGGAAAACGTCGCCGTCATCGGCGGCACCTGGTACGGCGGCGAGATGAAAAAAGGAATTTTTTCGATGATGAACTACTGGCTACCGCTTGCGGGCAAGATGTCGATGCACTGCTCGGCAAACGTGGGCAAAGAGGGCGACACGGCGCTATTTTTTGGTCTAAGCGGCACGGGCAAAACGACGCTATCGACCGATCCTAATCGCAAGCTAATAGGCGATGATGAGCACGGCTGGGACGATGAGGGGATATTTAACTTCGAGGGCGGCTGCTACGCGAAGTGCATAAATTTAGACCCGAGCAGCGAGCCTGAAATTTACGCCGCGATCAAACGCGACGCGCTGCTTGAAAACGTGGTCGCAGATGAGGCTGGCGTCGTGGACTACAAAGACGGCAGCAAGACCGAAAACACCCGCGTCAGCTACCCGATCTATCATATCGAGGGCTACGAGCCAAGCTCTGCGGGCGGCCATCCCAAAAACATCATCTTCCTAACAGCCGACGCATTCGGCGTTTTGCCTCCGGTCGCAAAACTAACCAAAGAGCAGGCGATGTATTATTTCCTCAGCGGCTATACGGCAAAAGTCGCGGGCACCGAGCGCGGTATCACCGAGCCCGTCGCGACATTTAGCGCGTGCTTTGGCGAGCCGTTTATGCCGCTACACCCGACCGTTTACGCTAAGCTGCTAGGCGAAAAGATCGACAAGCATAATGTTAGCGTCTATCTGGTAAATACCGGCTGGAGCGGCGGCGCATACGGCGTGGGCAAGCGAATGAGCATCAAGGCTACGCGCGCATGCATAAACGCGATCTTAGACGGCAGCATCAAAAAGTGCGAATTTGAAAATTTCGAGAAATTTAACCTCGCGATCCCAAAAGAGCTCGCAGGCGTCGAGACTAAGCTGCTAAATCCGATCAATACATGGGAAAACAAGGGCCAATACGTCGCAACTCGCGATAAACTAGCGAGCATGTTTGAGGCGAATTTTAAACGCTACGAGGACGTAAAAGAGGGGGTCGAGTTTGCTAAAGCGGGCCCTACGGCTTAGGCTTCTGGGCCTCGGGGCGATCTGCGCGCTTTTTGCCGCATGCGAAAACACCCCTTCAAATTTAAAACAGCCGCTCGTTGCGATGAGCGGCTTTTCCTTTTACGACGATCCGCTAAGCTACATCAACAATGTGCGCGCAAAATCGGGGCTAAATCAGCTTTCGCAGAATGAAATTTTAAACACCTCCGCGCTTAATCACGCAAAATATGTCGTCGCAAACGAGGCGATGTCGCACGACGAGACCCCGGGCAAGCCGAATTTTACGGGCGAGAATCCGTCAAAGCGCGCTTTTTACGCAGGCTATAATGCCGTCGTGAGGGAAAATTTATCCTATAATTCAAGCGATCTAAAAAGCGCGATCGACGGGCTTTTAAGCGCGATTTACCATAGATTTGCATTTTTGGATTTTGCCTCGGATGAGATCGGCATCGGCTATTTTGAGCACGGCAAAAAAAGTAGCTACGTTTTTGAGATGGGAAATTCACGCCTCAACGCCTTTTGCTCGCGGAATTTAAACGACGAAGGAGGCGGCAAATTTCTACTGGGGATGTGTAAAAACGAAACGCTGCGGATGAGGGAGGATAAGTTCAAAGGCGCCACCGCGCTAAACTCGCACCCCTATGTGTATTACCCGAACGACGAGCCCGCGCTTGCGTTTTTCAGCAATGAAATTCCAGACCCCATGCCAGAGTGCAAAATTACCGCAAATCCCGTAAGCGTGGAGTTTAATTCCGCCCAGCCGCCCGTAGCGATGAAAAGTTTTAAAATTTACGAAGGCGGCAGGGAGCTTCAAAACGTTAAAATTTTAGACAAAAACTCCGATCCTAACGCCATTTTAAGCGATAGGCAGTTCGTGCTTTTCAGCAGAGAGGTTTTTAAATTTGACACCAAATACGGCGCGGAGTTTAATTACGAGCAGGGCGGGAAGCAAAAGACGCTGCGGTGGGAGTTTATCACACAGGCGCCTAAATTTAGATACTTCGTCGTGCAAGGCGGAGAAAATCTGAGCGTGAAAAACGGCGCGTTTTACGACATATTCGTAACCCCGAAAGACTGCAACGATTTGATGAAAAGCTATAAAACCAGCTACTCTTTTATGGATAAGCCCGAAATTTCAAGCCCCGCGGCAAATATGTTGCGCGTAAAGCTAAACGGCGCAAAGGGCGCGAAGCTTGAAATTTCAACGGGTAACGGCGCGGTAATAAATCTGTATTTAAGCGACAGCTCCAAAAGCTACGGCGGCATGGGTAAAATTTACGCCGCAATCGCGGCGGTTTTGGCGGCGATCATTTTGTTTTATCTTTTATCAAGGCGTAGAGGGCGATAGGTGCGAAATCTATTTTCGCGACCTCTGTTTTTGTCTGCGCGCACAGGGGCGCATAATGCCATCCAGCGTGAAATTTAGCGCAGAGCTCGGCTTTTAAATTTTAAATTTCATCCCCGTTTGTCTCATCCGCAAGTTTTAAAATTTTATCCCGCACCGCCTTTGGAGCGTAGATATCCATCCACTCTATCCCGTTTGACGCGCTAAAAAGCACGGCGATCCGCCCCTCGCTCATCGCGCGCTTGGCAAGCTTGGTCGCCGCGGGGCTGTTGCTCATATTTGGCGTCTCGTCTATGCTTATCTCGGCACAGCGGCGCAAAATAGGCGCCAGATCAAACTCGCCCTCAAGCAAAACAACGACCGAGCCGCGCCTAAAACTGCAAGCGTTCCAAAAAATCTCGGCGCCGTTTACGCATTCGCGCGCGAGATCGAGGCGAAATTTGCCCCGCTCGCGCACGAGAAAACTAAACTCGCTTAAGTTTAGCGGGTGCTCCACACTGCCGAATGCCCCCACGATGCTATCTTTGCGGCCGTTATAGACATAGGCGGCGAGCGCATTTTGCAGTAGCGGCGCGATTATCTGATCGTGCGCGCTCGTATGGTCGTCCTCTCTGGCGCGGCCTGGGATCTTTACGAAAAACAGTTTGAAATACTCCATAAACGCTCCTTGAGCCTATAAAATTTGCTCGCTTTTGCGTTTAAATTTAGCGCTCGCGGCGGTTAAATTTAACTCTGAGCCTGACGCATTTTCGGTATATTTCGGGCGTTACCATTTAAATTTTACTCTTGTATCTGCTATCGCAGCTTCTTGCGCTTATGTATCGTTTTTACGCCTATCAAATACAACCTGGATGGCGGTTTGGATTTTACACAAAATACTCGCGGGCGGCATCCTTGCTCTCAAAGGGGCTTGCGCTCAGCTCGC
>NZ_CALHHT010000502.1 GCF_938031315.1 uncultured Campylobacter sp. | reverse complement strand
CGATAGCCCAATAGCCGATTGTTTTACCTAGCGGTAATTTGCCATCGGCAGCAGGTACGCCCGTTAAAACCGAGCTGGTAAATAGATGCCCACCGTAAAAAACCACCATCATCAGACCGCAGCTAAAGGTAATACCGCCGATGAAATTCGATAAGCCAATAGATTGCTTTTCAGCCATTCCGACGGTCGAGTGAGCCCAGAAAATATCACCCATAGCGATTGCAGCGCCCGCCATTATAGCTAGAAAAATTATGCTAATTAGCGGGGTATGCGCCTTGTGTTGCATCGAACTAGACACCGCTTGCGCGGTTTCTGCAGGATTTAACATTTACTCCTCCTCATTTAAATTTGAATCAATTTCTAAGATACGCTCATAAGCTTTTTGCGCACTTTTTTTTGCGCTCTCGCTCAGTCCTTCTTTAAAATCAAGGACATTATCGAGCAGTACGCTTATGCCCAAAAACAATGTCTTTGGGCAAATTTTGCGCAGATAGCTTAGAAGCACCGGCGTAGGCAGGTTATGCGTCGAGTAGATATAGTCGCGATCGTTGCTGAGGTCGAAAAATTCTATCTTATCCTCATCAAAGCCGCTCATCGCATCTACTACGATCAAAATTTCGGGGGCGAATTCTCTAAGAGCCGCAAATTCGTTTTCGGGTACATCCTGCCCGTAAAAAACGCGCCAGTCCTTTAAATTTGCCTCGACTATTCGCCCCGTTTCATTGCCCACGTCGTCGTCGCCGCGAAGGGGATTGCCGATACAAAGCAACGCCTTTCGCATCAAAAATCCTTCCTTAGCACGAAGTATCCTTCGCGCATATTTTTTAGCAGATCTTTAAGCTCACATTCGCAAAGCTGAGGGATTAGCTTAGCTGCGTGCTCGGCAAAAATTTCAATCTCGAAATACTTGCTTAGGTTACCGATCTTAAATTTAACGTAGTCGCCCGAGTTCTCGACGATGCGTTTAAATTCTTCATCGTCTATCTCAAGCACCTTTTCGCTAAAATCTATCGTACCTACGCCGTGACCGACGCAGGTGGAAAAAACCTTGATATCCTTTAGCTCTTTAGGTAAATTTTCGTTTTCGTCCATATGCCGCTTTGTAAGCTTAAAAACCTCAATCATCGTTTGCTCCAGACCTCTTTTTGCGGATCGATCTTAAATTCCTCCGTAGCGCGGGCGTATTTTAGATATACGTCATTGTGCAATAGTGCCATGCACTCCGCGTATCTAGGATCCTCCTCGGTGTGGATAGCGTTAAGTAGAGCCTCGCGAGAAGCTTTTGGATCGTGAACGTCAGATGAGGTTTTGATTGCATCCATATATTTTGCAAATAAAACTCTTCCGAAAATATAGCTCATCAGCCTCTTAGCTTCAGCTTGCAGATCGCGCTCGAATAAAATATCGCCGATAACTGAACTCTTAACCGGTGGCGGAAGAGTGCTATCTTGCTCATAGCTCTTCTTTTGAAGCTTTTGATCGATGATGCCAAGCGCCATGCCAAGCCCATAGATAATGCTAGCAGGATGCGGAGGAC
>NZ_CALHHT010000501.1 GCF_938031315.1 uncultured Campylobacter sp. | reverse complement strand
GCTCCATTTTACGCCTCACAACGAGAGTAAAAATACGAAAATATGGTGGCTAAGCAGGCCCAAGACCGCCGGCACGCTGCAGCGTTTGACGATATCGAGCGGACTGCACTTTAGCATACCCGCTATCGCGACGACCACGCCTGCGACGGGCGAGAGAGGGCGAGCGATAGTGGAGGCCTGATGCATCGGTAGCACGAGCATAACCGAGCTCACGTTTAGCTTAGCCGCGATATGAGGCACCATCTCGATGAGCGGGTAGAAGCTCGCGCCGTTTGAGCCAGAGATGATCGTAACTAGCGTAGTGATGACGACAAAAAGCACCGACATGCCAAAGCCGCCAAAGCCAAGCGAATTTGCGAGCCCTACGATACTATCAAGCATACCTAGAGCCTTAAAGCCTTCTGCAAATACGCCCGCTGCGATGATAAGGATCACGACGCCGCTTAGGCTCTTGCCCATCGCTTGGAAAAATACCTTGACCCCTTCGGCGATCGGGTCAAATTTAAACCTATGCCTGACCGCTTCAAAAAGCATCGCGATGACGACTGAGAGGATGATGATCGCCGAGATGTCAAGCTTGATAGAGGCGATGCAGTACTGCGAAAATACGACCACCAAAATCATCGGTAAAAACGGCAGTATCGCGTAAATTTTAGGCGCGGCGGCCTCGGGATTTTGCACTGCGCCGTCAAATTCCATCACTTCGCCCACGTGCTCGCTACACACCCAGCCCTCTTTTTTATCCAGATACCTGTTCCAAAAAACGAGCGCGATACCCATCACGATCGAGGTCGGAAGCGCAGCCGGAATTTTATAAATGAAAACGTAATCTAAAATGCTAAGCTGCGTAGCCTTTGCCGCGGCGGCGGTCGATGCGCCGATGAGTACCATCGAGGCGGCTCCGGACATCGCGCAGATCGAGCCTACGGTGAGTTTGTTTAATCCAAGCGAGATGAGCACGGGCCCTAGCAGCGCGAGGCATAGCACGCCAAGCCCCACCGCGCTAGTGATAACCATGCTGATGAGCTTAGCCACCGCAAATGCGACGAAGACCATGACGTATGGATTTTTGATCCTAGCAAAGCGCTTCGTAGCGATAGAGACGAAAGCGTGGTTCGCGCCGATATGCGTCATATAGCTAGCAAAGCCAACCATAAACATGATGATAAGACCTAAATTTGCAAATCTGTTTGAGAACATATAGCGAATAAACTCGATGATGTTTAGGTAGGCGTTGCCCGTCGCTACGGCCTGTTTAGGCATGAAATTCCCCGTTCCCAGCGCGACCGAGCAGATCAACATAAAAACGCCCGAAAGAAAAAGCACGAGCGGCGCGTACTTGCCCCGCACTATCGCCCAGCCCACGATAAACAGCACCACCGTGCCGATAATAATACCTGCAGCCATTTTAGCTCCTTTTGCAGTAAAATTTGAGCGAATTTTACTACGAACATCGATATTTTAAGCTAAAACGGAGATTATTTTTCGGCTTCCTCCCCTAGGATACTTTGCGCGAGCTTTGATTGATTGAAATTTT
>NZ_CALHHT010000500.1 GCF_938031315.1 uncultured Campylobacter sp. | reverse complement strand
TGCAGCAGCGGTGCCGCTTCACCGACATTGCGCGTGTCGTGCTAAAGTGCGCGGAGAATTTTAACTCGCCTAGCGTAACGGATACGGACGCGCTTGCGGCGGTGGACGCGAGCGTGCGAGCGTATGCAAACGAACTGCTGAAATTTAACGGCGAGCTTTAAGCCTAGCTTTGCCTGCTTAAATTTAGAGTTTAAATTTGAGCTATCTTGCCGCAAGCGGTGAAATTTAGGATCAAAAATTGTTAGACGTACAAACTATCGTAAATTTGGAAAAAGAGCGTCGTAAGCTGCTGCAAAGCCGTATAAAATGGAAAATAATAAGCCTGCTTAAAGCCTGTGCGATATTTATCCCGCTGATTTGTTTGATGATATACAAGGCTCGCGGAGAAAAAATATCTTTTGAGCTACTATCGGAAATTTTATTTGCTCTGATAATGCTATACTTCGCATATAGGTTATTTTACGAAAAAACCCACAAAGTCAAAATGCGAGAATTTGCGCTGCAATACAAAGCCCTCTACATAGCACCCTACGTCGAAAATCTAGGATACAAATACAACAGATTCGGTGCCATAGCTTTGGAACAAGATATTGAGCATAGCGGGCTTTTTGGAGAATACGCGAACTTTGGCGGAGATGATTTGATATACGGAAACATAGACGGCGTAGATTTTAGCTTCGGCGATATTTGGCTATCAAAAGACTTCGATAAAAAATTTTTGGTTTTGGCGTCTAAAAAGAAATACATTGAACCGTTCCAGGGTCTTTTTTTCGTGGCGGATTTTCATAAAAAGATCGGATCTGATGTTTTTATTCTCCCCAGCATAACGAAGCTGCAAACCTTCGCCTCCGAAAGCAATGCGTGGCTTCGCAAGATGGATAACGCAAAATTCGACAAATCCTTCGCGATATATGCAAAAGATGCGGTCGCAGCTGCGTATGTGCTAACGCCGGCGCTGATGGAGAAAATTTTATTTTTAAAAATGCTTACGAAATCATACATTGAACTTAGCTTCAGAAAAAACAAAATTTATATAAAAATACCTCGTCTATACGATAGCTTTGAGCCCGATCTAAATAGGCCAATACGCGGTAATAAGCTCGCGAGCAAGATACAAATCGATCTGGACGCGATGCTGCAAATCGTAAAAATTCTAAGGCTGAATGAAAAAATTT
>NZ_CALHHT010000499.1 GCF_938031315.1 uncultured Campylobacter sp. | reverse complement strand
GCGCTTCGAATCCGTCGTCGTTAGTAATTAAAATTTCTTTCATATTCTCTCTTTAGCTAAAATTTCACAACAGACCTATCGGGGCGGAATTACGTCTGCAAAATTCTAGCGCTCAATTCTTTACTATGCAAAAATTGCTACTTAGCCTTGCGTGGCGTAAAATTTCATCGTGCCAAATTTTTTCGCAAAAATTCCATCACGAACTTAGATTACAAAATTCATAGAAAAATTCCGTCTTTTTGCTACGAAATTTTATCTTTTTTCGCTGCAAATTTTATAGCCTGCCACGCAATTTCATCGCCTAAATTTCACTTTCGAAATTTCTTAAATTAAATTTTGCGACCGCACTCCGCAACTCGCCACAAAATTTCGCCTTTTAAATTTTCGCGCCGATGTAAATCCGCGGCATAAAATTATTCGAGGTCTTCTACAACCCTGCTTTGCGGCATATCTCCTCGCTTACCTGCGAATCAAGTAGGTGCGAGCTCGGATAATCGTAGAAAAATCGGTGCACTTCACGCACTCCGCTTCGCAATAAAGCTCGCGTACTAGGTGCGTTGCAGTCATTTTCGGTAATATCTTTGGCTAGCAATTTGAGATATTTTTGCCGATCGGAGCTTTTCAGGCTCGCCCAGCCAGGGCTTAGCGAGTAGGCATAGATCAGATCGCTTCCTTGTGCGCTAATTTCTTCGAGGAAGGCAAACTGTGCCACATTAACGTGGGGCTTGGCGCCGCCTACGTCTGCTGCGATCTCGCTAGCTGCGGCTTTAGCGACGAGTGCGGGCGAGCCTAGCTTACTAAGTGCCTCAAAACGCGCCGTTACTGCGGGATCCTCGGTGACTTGACGCTTTTGGTATTTAGCCGTACCGCAACCGCCCAGCAACATCGCGAACGCGCCGCATAACGCTAAAATTTTAAAATTTCTCATCTTAAATCCTTTGTCGGCTTAATTTTAGCACATTTTGCTATAATTAACAAAAATTTAAAAGGCTAAATTTGAAATACCTAATCTCTTGCCTAGAACCCTCGGCGAACCTCCATTTTAAAGAGGTTCTAGCGCATCTTAAAAGGCTCGATCCCGCTTGCGAGATTTGCGGAATTTTTGATGAAAAGCTGGGCTCGCCGATATACGAAAGTAGCGAGTTTTCGGCGATGGGCTTTGTTGAAATTCTGCCGCTTATTTTAAAAGCCAAGCGCGCGATGGCGCAGATGACGCGGCTTGCGGCGGAGTGCGATCGCGTGCTTTTAATCGACTCGCCCGCGTTTAATTTACCGCTTGCTCGCGCGATCAAAGAAAGCAGCGCGCGCGCGGAAATTTCATATTATATCCTGCCGCAGGTTTGGGCATGGAAGCCGCACAGAGCGGAGAAGCTGAAAAAATTCTGCGACAATCTGCTCTCCATTTGGCCTTTTGAGGCAAAATTTTTCGGCGCGGATTGCGAGGAAAATAAAGGCGCTGCATCGCAAGAAGCAGAGAGCAAAGACTCTGCGCTACAAGAAACAAAAGATAAAGACGCTGCACCGAAAGAGGATGCCGCGCGCCAAAGCAGCCAAAGCGCCAAAACCGCAAAGTACTCTTTCGTGGGGCATCCGCTATTAGATGAGATAACGCTGCGAAAGCAAAGCTACGAAAAACAGGGCAAGATCGCCTTTATGCCGGGCTCGCGCAGGGCTGAAATTTCAAGACTGATGCCGATTTTTAGAGCCCTTGCGCCTAAATTTGAAAATAGCGAGCGAACCTTAATAATCCCGCCGCATCTGATGGATCAAAGAGATGAAATTTACGGGGCTCTGGACGGCTTTAGCATCGCAAACGATACTCCTGCTACGCTTAAAGATTGCGATTTTGCATTCATCTGTTCGGGTACGGCGACGCTTGAGGCGGCGCTCATCGGCACTCCGTTCGTGCTGTGCTACAAGGCTCGCGCGTTTGACGTTTGGCTCGCGCGAAAGCTCGTAAAGCTAAAACACGTGGGGCTTGCGAATATTATTTTTGATTTTTTGGGCGAGGAGCCGCTGCACGAGGAGCTTTTGCAATCCGAAGTAAGCGCGCAAAACCTACTCGCCGCATACGAGCGCTGCGACGCCGCGAAATTTAAACTTGCGAGCGAAAAGCTGCGAGATTATCTGAAATTCGGCTCCAGCGAAAACGTGGCAAAAATTTTAACGCAGCCTGCGAGCTAAAATTTTAAGGCTAAAGCTTATATAATTTGATAAAAAAGAAAGGAAGATTATGACGACAGAACCAATGACGCTTTACGGATATGAAAAGATCACCTCCGAGCTCAAAGAGCTTCAGAGCGTGAAGCTGCCTCACATCGTGCAGCAGATCGACATCGCGCGCGGACACGGCGATCTGAAAGAAAACGCCGAGTACCACGCAGCGCGCGAAGAGCAGGCGTTTCTGCTCTCGCGCATCGCCGAGCTTAGCGACATCGTTTCTCGCTCAAAAATCATCGACCCTTCCACCTACGAGCACGACCGCGTAAAATTCGGCTCCACCGTTACCTTTATGGACGTAGAGACCGAGCGGGAGGAGGTTTACACGATCGTAGGCCTTAGCGAAGCGGATATCTCGCGCAAGCTCATCAATATCAATACACCGCTCGCGCGCCAGCTTTTAGGCAAGGCAGAGGGCGATGAGGTGGTGCTTCAGCTTCCATCAGGCACTCGCGACGTAGAAATTCTAAGCGTCGAATACAGGCCGATCAAATTTGGAAAATAAGATGAAAAAAGCGGGAATCATCGGCGTTAGCGGCTATACGGGGCTTGAACTGATTAAAATTCTACTTTCTCATCCGGGCTTTGAAATTTCATATTTGGGTGCTTCGACGCAGGGCGAGATAAGCGAAATTTTCCCGCAGCTTCGCGGCGTGTTTGAGATGCGCGTAGAAGCCGCGGATGCTCGCGTTGCGGCGCAAAGATGCGATCTTATTTTTTTAGCGCTGCCGCATGAAAAAGCGATGGAATTTGCCCGCGAAATTTTAAAATTTAAAAGCGTCAGGGTAGTCGATCTATCCGCCGATTACCGCCTAAGCCGCGAGCTTTACGAGAAAAATTACACCGCACATTTAGACCCTCGTAATTTAGCCCACGCCGTTTACGGACTGCCCGAGCTAAATCGCGAAAAGATCCGCACGGCGCGGCTTACGGCAAATCCGGGCTGCTATCCTACCTGCTCTATTTTGGCGCTCGCGCCGTTTATGCGGCTACTAGATCCCGCCCTCGGCGTATTTATCGACGCAAAAAGCGGAGTAAGCGGCGCAGGCAAGACTCTTAAAGCAAGCAGCCATTTCGTAAGCGCGAACGAAAACGCAAATGCCTACTCGCCGATCTCGCATCGCCACGCAGACGAGATCAAAGAGCAGCTGCAAATTTTAAGAGGCGGCGGATTTAGCACGCTTTTCGTGCCGAATTTGCTGCCGATTACGCGCGGAATGCTAGTTAGCGCGTTTGGCGTACTACAAAAGAGCGTGGATGCAGAGGCGGTGCTGCGGAAATTTTACGCAAACGAGCCTTTCGTGCGCGTCCGAAGCGAGCCCGTGAGTATAAAAAACGTCGCAGGGACGCACTTTTGCGATATTTTTGTAAAAACTGCGGGCGATAAAATTTGGATCAACTCGGCGATCGATAATCTTTTGCGCGGAGCATCGTCGCAGGCGGTCGCAAACGCAAATTTAATGTGCGGATTCGCCGAAGCTACGGCGTTGCCGCGTATCGCACACGGAATTTAAGCGATGAACTTTTTTGCAAAAGTCTTTACGCGCGGGAGCCTAGATGCAAAATGATCAAATTCAGGCGATAAAACCGGGCGCGATCTTTATCGGCGATGCGCACGCGGGCGCGAGCAGACCGCAATTTTTGAAATTCTTGCGCGCGCTGAAGGCCGAACCCACGCCGCCGCCTCAAATTTTTATGATGGGCGATATGTTTGATTTTTTGGCAAACACGACCTACGTGCAGCGCTTCTACAAAGAGGAGATCGCGCTAATAAACGAGCTGTCGCGAAAATGCGAAATTTTTTACTTCGAGGGCAACCACGATTTTAATCTGCGCGAAATTTTCCCCCGCGCAAAAGTTTATCCAAACGGCGCGCAGCCCGTGAAATTTATCTGCGAGAGCGGCGAGGCGGTGCAGATCGCGCACGGCGATCTGTTTTTGCCGCGCCTCACGCAATTTGCGCTGCTTTCGCTGCGAAACAGAGCTTTTTTAAAATTTATGGATCTGCTCGATCGCGCTTTAAAATTTAAAATTTCAAAGATGATCTTAAAATCGCAGGAGGGGAAAAACCTCTACAGAAAAATGCCGGATTTTAAGGCCATAATCGCGCCGAAGATCGATTTTTACGTAGCAAATTTAATCATCGAGGGGCACTATCATCAAGATGAAATTTTATATTTCGGCGAGAAAAAATATATAAATTTGTGCTCGTTCGGGGTTAGGAGCAAAATTTACGAGGTCGCAAAAAGCGAAAAATTTATGCTAATTCCAAAAAACTTAAACTTAAATTAGCTATAATTCCTAAATTTTTGCGAGGATATTTATGATAAAGCTTTGTGTTTTCGACTTTGATTCTACGCTGATGGACGGCGAGACAATAGGTTTTTTCGCCGCTAAAATGGGCACGCAGCGACAAGTCAGCGAAATTACGAAGCGCGCGATGGCGGGCGAGCTTGATTTTTTCGAGAGCCTTAGCGAGCGAGTGGCGCTGATAAAGGGGATGAAGCTTAGCGATGCTAAAGCTATCGCAGAAAGCCTGCCTTTTGTTTGCGGCGCTAGCGAGATCATCGCGTATCTGAAAAATAAAGGCATAAAGGTGATCGTCTTTAGCGGCGGATTTCATCTAGCCACCGACGCCGCGCAGAAAAAACTGGGCTTTGACGCGAGCTTTGCGAACTATCTGCATGAAAAAAACGGAATTTTAACCGGGCTTTTCGGCGGCGAGATGATGTTTGGATACTCAAAAGGCGCGCTGCTTGCGCAGCTTAAATCGCTGATGGGTCTAGAGACGAGCGAGGTAATGTGCGTGGGAGACGGCGCGAACGACGTTTCGATGTTTCGCGAGGCGGGACTTAAAATCGCCTTTTGCGCGAATGAAATTTTAAAAGAGCACGCGAGCGTCTGCATTGAAAAAAAGGATTTGAAGGAGATTATGAAATATGTATGATAAAGCCCTAAATTTCAGCCTTTGGTGCGACTTTTTGGAGCGCGATTTTATCGATAAAGATTTCGACGAGCTGATCAAAAAAGGGATAATTAACGGCGCAACTTCCAATCCTGCGATCTTTAAAAACGCAATCCTAAGCTCCCCCGCATACGATACGGCTAAAGAGGAATTTAGAAAAAAAGAGCCTAAAAAGCTGTATGAAATTTTAGCCACCGCGGACATCAGAAGCGCGGCGGAGAGCCTGCTTAAAAATTTTATTAACGGCGATGACGGCTTTGTGAGTATCGAGGTCGATCCATATTTCGCAGACGACGCCGAGGCGATGTATCGCGAAGGCAAACACCTATACGGCACGATCGGCATGCCAAACGTAATGATCAAAATCCCTGCGACCAAGGCGGGCTACGAAGCGATGCGCGATCTGCTGAAAAAGGGGATCAGCGTAAACGCGACTTTGGTTTTTTCGCCGGAGCAGACCGTAAAATGCATCGAGGCGATAAAAGAGGGAATCGCGGGCTTTCGTCGCTACTTCCCGAAGGCAAATTTACCAAAAACCGTAATTAGCATCTTCGTTAGCCGCTTCGATAGGTTATTAGATGAAAAAATGACCGCAGCAGGCCTTCCTACCGGCAAAATCGGCATAATGAACGCCGCGAAATGCTACAATATAATCGCTAAAGAAAATTTAAACTACGTAAAGCCGCTGTTTGCGAGCACGGGTGTAAAAGGAGACGATCTACCGAAGGGCTACTACGTAAGCGAGCTAATGTATCCTGGCTGCGTAAACACAGCACCGCTTGAGACCATAGAGGCTTTTGTAAGCGGCGATCAAAAACCCAAAACGCCGCCGAGCGACGCGCAGATAGAGGAATTTTTCGAGCGCGTAGCGGATGCGAAGATCGATATGAAAAAGGTGTATAAAAAGCTACTCGATGACGGGCTAGTAGCCTTTGAAGAGGCATTTAAAGAGATAATAAAAACACTTAAAAAGGAGAAATGATGGCGGGTTCTATAGATTATTTGCAGTATCAAGTTGACGCTTCTACGCTGGATTTTAAGCAGCGAGATAGGCTAAATAAATATCTGGAATTTTTGATCCAAAATGGCGGTAGCGACCTTCATATAAAATCGGGCGCGGTTATCAGAGGTCGTATCCACGGCGAGCTGGTAAAATTTAGCAAAACGCCATTTTTGAAAGAAGATGCGATGACACTAGCTAAGGAGCTTCTCATCACGCGCTTTCCGGAGCTTATCGAGAAAAAGAGCGTGGATTTTACCTACAAGCTAAACGAAGATTATCGCTTCCGCGTTAATATTTTCTTTCAAATCGACGGTATCAGCGCGGTTTTCCGAACGATACCGGTTAAAATTCCAGAGATCGACGATCTAGGTCTGCCGCCTTCGATCAAAGATATTTGCGACACAGCTATGCGCGGCGTCGTGCTACTTACGGGCCCTACGGGAAGCGGAAAGACGACAACGATCGCAAGCATGATCAATCGCATAAATAGACAAAGAACCAGCCACGTCGTTACGATCGAAGACCCCGTGGAGTTCGTATTTAAAGACGATAAATGCATCATCAATCAGCGCGCTATAGGCGAGGACTGCAACAACTTCGCCGATTCGCTTCGCGCCGCGCTGCGAGAGGATCCGGACGTTATATTTGTGGGCGAGATGCGTGATTTGGAAACGATCGAGACGGCGCTTCACGCCGCAGAGACGGGTCACCTCGTGTTTTCGACGGTGCACACCATCGACGCAAAAGAGACGGTAAACCGTATCATCGCGATGTTTGAGCAAGCCGAGCAGGAGCGTATCCGAATGACGCTAGCATCCGTCCTAGAGGCGGTCATTTCTCAGCGCCTTGCCCGTACTATCGAGGGCAAACGTGTGGCCGTCGTTGAAATTTTACGCAAAAACACCCGTATTAAGGATATGATACTTGATGCGCGTGACGATGAAATTCCAGACGCGATCGCCGACGGTCGCAACACCTACGGCATGCAGACCTTCGATCAGCACCTGCTCGATCTTTATAGAGACGGCGTCATCACCCGTGAGGAGGCGCTGGATAAGGCCTCTAAGCGAAACGACCTCGATCTGCAGATCAAAAACGTCGATCTTGCCAAAAAAAGGGATTTGGCAGCAGAATCCGGAGAGAGCGCCGAAGAGATGCTTGCGGGCGAAGTCGTACAGCTAAAAGAGATCCGCTGAGTTGCAAATTTTAAAATTCTAAATTTTGCAACTTAAAATTTTAAAGAATTCTGCCTGCCGTTAGGCGGGCGGAATTTTATTTGCTTGCCCGCTGCTATGCGGGCATATACTACCTCAAATTTCATTTTAAAATATCTATAATTTCTATTAAAATTCCACGTCTGATTAATCTTATAAAATTTCTATTTATTTAATCTTTAATAAACAAAATTTCAACCAAATTTCAGGGGGGGGGGAATAATTACACATATTTTTTTACAAGGAGCAGGAGATGGCGGGTCATGGAGCAAGAAACCACGATGGCAGAACCAAGGCGGGATCTTATAGAACCCCTGCGCAAAGAGCTGGCGACAAAAAACGTTGCAAAAAGAAATAATCTCGCGTCGAAATTAGTCGCGAAATTTATCTAAAAAGCGCTGAGGTCTTAATGCTTCGGCGCTTTTTAGAATTTAAATCGCGCAAGCAATCAAATAAATAAAATTTTAAAATTTCATCGCAAGAAAATTTCATGAAATACGAGATAATCGACGTCCATACCGCGCTAGAGATCGTTTTTAAAAATTTTAAATGGGCGTTGCTCATTGGAATTTTACTGTTACCATTAGGCGTAGGTGTCGTGATTTTAGTGCTTTTGCCGTTTCAAAGCATTTTGATCTACAATAAAAACAAAAGATACTTAATCGATATGCAAACAGGTAAAATCACCTTCCCTAGAAGCGACGTTGAAAATAGCATTGTAGCTGTTTTGCTCTGCGCGCCGTATTGGAATTTAATGCGCAGCAGAACCGTCACGGCAGATCAAATCGAGGATATGCGCTTAGAGAAAAAAGAGGTAAAAAACGCAAATATTTTTAAAATTTTCCTAGCGGTGATTAAATTTTTTAGGATGAGCTCAAAAAGCCCCAAAAGCGCTAGGTTAGGGCGGCACATTAATGACATCCAAACGAGATATTATCTCTACGTCTTTGGAAGCTTCGGCGCGACGGGACTATATTTTTACGATAAACAAAAGCGCGACGAGGTACGTAACGCCATACGAGAATGCGTGCGTAAATTTAGCGCCAAAAATATAGATAGGAATTTATTCTGAGATGATAATTATAAATCGAATGTTTTCTGGCGGCTATTTGAACGAAAGCTTGGGGCACGAAATCATCAATCTTTTTAAGGCAGACAACGGCAGGCACTACATCTACGTAAATCCCTACGGCACGATAAATGAGGATGCGAAGGATGCACACAAAGTTCTTTTAGTGCGTGCTATCTCGAAACATTGTTTTGAAATTTTAGCTTGCACTAGCGAGTTAAAACTGCTTTTGAGCGATGAGCTTTTTGTCTGCGGCAGAAAGCGCGGCGCTAAAGAGGAGCTTAAAAGACAATCTGAAATGATTGAAGCACAAAATATCGCTTACGGCGGTGTGCCTCTAAACGAGCTATTTGAAAGCGAAAACGATAGCCCCAATGCGGCGTATATAACGTTTGAGAC
>NZ_CALHHT010000498.1 GCF_938031315.1 uncultured Campylobacter sp. | reverse complement strand
TATACGGATTTGCATCAAAGCCCAAAAGCTTCACGCGACCGCCCAAGCCGAGCTCCTCTATCAGAGCCTCAAGCTCGGCTCGCAACACGCCGTCGCCTAAGATCAGTAGGTCTTTATCGTTATTTTTTAAATTTGCATACGCGCGGATCAAAAGCGCGTGGTTTTTACCCGCATCGAGCCTGCCGACGCTTAGGAAAAAGGGCCGCTCCTGTGCGATAGGCTCGCTAGCTTTGCGGCCGATCTCATCCAGATCGATCGCATTATACAGCACGCTCATCTTGCGCTCGTCAATCCCGAAATTGTCCGCCAGATCGCGCAGATTTCCGAGCGAGTTCGGAAAGATAAAATCAGCCTTCGGATAGAGCTTGCGAAGCAGAAGCTTTGAAATTTTGGATTTGAAGCTCGCATCTTTATACAGCACCGACGGCGTCGAGCATTCGTTAAAAATCATCGTTCCGCCCAATCCGTAAACTCGCGCCAGCGCCGCCACGTAACACGGGCGGTTCATCCAAACGAAGTGGATGTCGATACCCAGCCTCTCGCATAGTTTTTTGTATCGCAGCGCCAAAAACGGCAGCTTTGCGAGCTTTAACAGCCCGTTTTCAAAAGGGGCTGATTTTTCGATGAAATGGATCTGCACGCCGCTTGGAATTTCATAAAAAATCCTCTCGTTCATCAGCACCAGATGCACCTCGTAGCGTGCCGTAAGCTCGCCTAAGAGGTTGCTTACGACGCGCTCGGCGCCGCCTCCTGCCATCGAATATATAAAAACGCTTAATTTCTTCATCCCTTTACCTTTTAAATATCGCTGCCGCGCCCTAAATTTAAGCTTTGCTCACGCCTTTTTGTGCGAGCAGCGCCGCGCCATTTAAATTTAGCGCGTTTTGCGCTGCCTCAAGCGGCTAAATTTCATCGCGCGATGCGGCAAATTTAAACGCGCCGTTTTGCTCGGCGCAAGAGCCTATCTTAGCACACCGAAGTTTAAATTTATCCCTGCGCGCCGCTAGGGCATCGATTAAACGGCTGCTATTTGCGCGCAAACCGATCGATCAAGCCCTGCCAGAGCTCAACGATGCGCTCTTGCGAAAACTCGTCTAAATTTTCATTTGCATTTTGCACCAGCCGCTTTTGCAGCGCCTCATCTCGCATTAAATTTTCAAGCTTGCTCGCAAGTTCATTCGCATCGCCGCGTTTAAACAAAATGCCGCTAAAGCCGTCCTTTATGAGCTCTTTTGCGCCCGCCGTGTCGCTACTAAGCCGTGCGCAGCCGTAAAATGCAGACTCGATCAGCACGTTTGAAAGCCCTTCATTAAGCGAGCTTAGCACAAAAATTTTGGCTTCTTTATACAGCTCGCTCACGTCCTGTTTGTGCCCTAAAAATCGCACTTCAAGCCCGAGCCGCGCCACGAGCTCGCGCAAGCTTTCGCGCAGCGAGCCGTCGCCTGCGATTAAAATTTCCCACTTCGCAAGCAGACTTTTATCGATCCTGCTTAGCGCGTCAAAGTAAATTTCATACCCCTTGACGGGCTCGAGCCTGCCGACGCTTAAGATCACGTTTCGCTTGGCGCTTTTTGCGTCGCAGATCTCGCCGAAAAAGGGGTTGTGCACGATGAAGCAGTTTTTGACAAATCGCGAATAGTACTCAAAGTCCGAGCGCGTAAGCACCGTAAGCGCGTCCGCTTTTTTATAGCACAGATCGCGCACGCGGCTAAAAAGCCCGTTTGGCAGATAATCGTGCGCGTTGTGCTCGGTCGCGATGAGCGGGATGCCTAGCCCAAAGCTTGCGATCACGCACGCTACGTTCGTCCAGTCCATAAAGCTGATGATGACGCTTGGGCGCTCGCTCTTGAAACACTCGCGCAAAATTCTGTATTTATCGAACCTGCCGCCATTTTTATAAACATCTAGATGCAAAAATTTTATCTTTTCGCTAAATTTATACCTGCCCTCGTCGTTTTCCAAAATCGCGATCGTAACGTCGTTTGCGCGCGCAAAATGGTTCGCCAAGACCTGAAGCACGCGCTCGGCGCCGCCGTTTCTAAGAGCCGCGATGACGAATAAAATTTTCATTTTAACTTCCGATAAATTTTATAAAATAGCCGCAAAAGCGCAGGGCTAGCGTAAAACAAGACCATCATCAGTGTCTGCGTGTGGCTTGCATGCGCCGCGAAAAATCTAAAATCCAGCCGCTCGCGCACCAAAGCGTGCAGTGAGCGGATCTGATCCGCAGCTTCTGCGGCGTTTAAAGGCGAGCGGGGATCTGCGATCTTTCTTTGCGACGCAGAATTTTGCTTAGAATTTCGCATATAATTTTGCTTGGCGGAATTTTTAAATGCGGAATTTTTACCGCATGCGCAAGATAAACTACCAGCGCCATGCAAATCCGCTTCGTTTGCCAAGCTGCACGTATTAGCCTCGGAAGGAGAAGTTGCATCTCCATCCAAGCCTGCAGCGTCAAAGCTCGATTTGATAATTAAAAACGCCGTATTCAGCGCGGACTCGCAGCGAGTAAAATTAGCCTCACGCGCCAAGCTTGGATAATTCACAGCGATCGCCTCAGTATAGCGGCGCACCGCAGCGATGACCGCAAGATGCCTGCGCGCAAATGAGTTTACGGTCGAGCCCGCCCTTACGCGGTAAAAATATAAAATTTCATCCGTGCATGCCACAATAGAAGCGTTAAAAATATCAAAAAATATCGCCACATCCTCATAGATCTGCCCCGCAGGAAAGCGCAAAGCAGTGAAAATTTCGCGAGCAAACAGCGCGCGCCAAACCGCGGTGCTAAAATACGGATCCTGCGTGCAGCTGCGTCTAAAAAGCTCTTGCGGCGATATTTTGTATTCGCCTGCGTTGGCATTCGAATTTGTAGCTCCTCCTGGATCGCTAATCTCTTTAGAATTTTGATTTTCTTTAGAATTTAAAGCCGCCTTGAAATTATTTATTTCGCTCTCGTCGCTAAATGCTGTGTAGCCGCACATAGCAATTTTGGTGCAAAATTTCTGCGTCAGGCGAAAAAGCGTCTCAATCAAATCAAGACTTATCAAATCGTCGCTATCTACGAAACTGATAAACTCCCCGCGAGCGACATCCAAAGCAGCGTTTCGCGCGCTAGCCTGCCCGCCGTTTGGTTTATGCAGCACGCACACACGAGGATCACGCGCAGCGTATTCGTCGCAAATCGCCTCGCTGCCGTCATTTGAGCCATCATCTACGAGTAAAATTTCTAAATTCGTATAAGTCTGCGCCGTGATGCGCTCCATGCAAGTGCGCAGGAATTCTTTGACATTATAAACGGGGATGATGACCGAGATTAGGGGATTTTCGCTCATTATTCCTCCCTGTGTATCGTAGCGGCTATGAAATCCAACCAGCGTTGCCCGATCGTTTCAATTTTAAAGCTCTCCTCGCGCTTGGAGGCGTTTTGCACGAGCCGCTCGCGCAGCTTTTCGTCGCTCATTAGAATTTCAAGCTTTTTAGCGATACTTGCGCTATCGCCCACTGGACACAAAAACCCATCTACGCCGTCGCTTATAAGCTCGCTAGGACCTGCGATGCAATCCGTAGAAATTCTAGCGGTGCCGAAAAATATACTTTCCATCAAAATATTGCAAAAGCCCTCCATCTTGGAGGTTACGACTACGATTTTAGCGCGTTCATATAAGCTTTCGATATCACGCACAAAGCCGATGAACTGCACGTTTAAGCGCAGCTTCGCAGCTAGACTCTCAAGGCTCTTTCGCTCCTCTCCGTCGCCTGCGATCACCACCTTCCACTCTTTTAAAAGATTGAAATCTATAAGCGCAAGCGCCTTAAGAAGGACATCAAAGCCCTTATAGACATTGAGCCGGCCGGCTGCTAGGATGATATTTTCTTTAGGCGGGCGAGCATCTTTAGCATGGCTGATCTCAAACATCGGATTAGGCATAATCACGCGATTTTGCACATATGTGTAATGATCCAGATCGAATTTACTAAGCACACTAAGACCTGCAGCCCTCGGATAAAAGATCCGCTTGAGAGCTCGCCAGATCGGACTTTTTAAAAAACGATGATTGGTGTGTTCGGAGACGATGATTTTCTGCCCAACTCCTAGATTTGCGATAAGCGTAAGGACATTGGTATTATCTAAAAACGAGATCACGACATCAAATTTACGACTTTTTAGAAGCCTATGCAAGGCCAAAATTTTATCGTAGCGCTTTTTTATATTGCCAAATACTCCTAAATCGCCTACGCCCAAATCCAAGCTAATAAGTTCGATCTTATGATCCAGCGCGTAAAACGGCTCATCTGCGTCAAATTTTATCACACAGACTTCATTCTCGCGGCAGAAAAAATTTGCCAGCACGCTTAGCACGCGCTCGGCACCGCCCTTGCCTAAAGCAGAAATTACCATAGCTATTTTCATTTTATGAGCCTAAACTTGTTTTTAAAAATTTCATCGAGTCCTCTCTTTTACGGCGCAACGCCTCATTTACGCTATCCCAATCGATAGTCGCGTCCAAGCGCGCGTCTTTGGGATCTTGCAAAGCCCTATTTTCAAGCCCGAATAAGCCCAAAAGCGAGCTAAAGCGCGACGCGCCGCGACTAGCGTTAACGAGCACAAAAAACGGCTTATTAAAGATTATAGAAAATACGCAGCCGTGAAATGAATCGGTTAGCACAAACTCCGCGCCCGCAATAGCGCTTAGCCACGCTTTTATGCCGATGCGGTTGCCGCGGTCGTTCACCTCATCTATCTCTAGTCCGCTTTGCTTCTTTAGTAGCTCTATCGCCGCTTCTGAGCGAGGCGATGGATCTAGGATATAGGCAAAACCCTTGCGCTGCGGTGCATGGCTTAAAAATTTATCGTAAATCTCTTTGTTAGCTAAAAGCGTAGGATCTAGCACCCAGTGCGCATCTACGCCAAAGCATTCGCGTGCAAGCCTTACGCCGTCGCACTCGCGCACCGAAATAGCTTTAAATTTAGCCAAATTTGCAGCGTGAGCTTTTAAATCTGCGGGATTTTTAAGCCCACAGAGCCTATCTCCGCCGAAGCTTGCAGCATAGGCGATCCGCGTGCAGTTATCCGGCAAAAATCCAAGGCTAAAGCAATCTGCAAAATCCGCAAAATAGCTAGGGCGAAAAACCTGATCGCTTCCTAAAATCACCGCTTCAAAGCGTTCTTTCTCGCACAGCGCCTTTAAATCCGCAGGCATGCAAACAGGCGCGGTTAAAGGGATATTTTCAGCCACAAACTCGCTAGTATCGCGCTCGTAAGAGGGATTAAATTTCGCGCCGCAAAGCTCCTTTTTTAGCGTGCGCGCCACTAAAAATTTAAGATACGCAATCGATAGTTTGCTTCTTTGCAGGCGCAAGTTTATGAGACGTGGCTCATGCCCTAGCCCCACTAGCACGCGGCTTAGCGCGTAAGCTTGTAAAATTCCGCCGTAATTATTTACTAGCGGCAGGGTAAAAATCCCGATCTTCATGCAAACTTCCTATAAATTTTATATGCCGCGATCTTTGGTAGCGCCAAAAGCGCTAGCACTTTATTTGCTGCGGCAATTTTTTTAAGCCTAGCAGCGATGAAATCATCACAATCAAAATGCGTAGCGCTATATCGCTGGATCTGAAGCTTCTGGCGCAAGATGTAGCGTCTAAGCGGATTTTTCGCGCCGTAGAAAATTTCGTTTTTGCGCTCCACCTGGCTTTGCTGCGAGCGCTGCACCTCTGCTGCGGATATCCGCTCGCAAAAAATCTCCTCGCGTGCCTGCTTCGTAGGCTGCGAAAACAGCGCGTCGATCTGAGCTGCGCGCGTAATTACGAGCGATGTGCCGCGCCACTCGCTCATTTCGCTTTGCAGCCACGCATCCATCAGCACGACGTCGGCGCATTTGGCAAAAACGTCGGTGCAGGCGTTGCACGCAAGCGGCGTAAAAGCGCGCGAACTCCAGTATGCAAAGGCGCTACTACTGCGATCATCTATCGCCTCGCTACCGTCTGCAGCGCGGAATTTAAAGCCAAAGCTCATCGCACTTTTGCCCGCGATTTTATATCTGTAATTAACCGCCGCGAGCTGCTTATGCTCTTTAAACGCAAGATCTGCCAGCTTATACGTAAAAGCAGCACCCTTGCCCTGTCCGCAAACCAGCCCGATAATAAAGCTTATGCGGGATTTAAGGCGCGGATTTTTGCTCGCAGCAAGCCTTAAGGCCTTAGCAAAGCACGGCAGCGCGCTGATCGCGTATCTGCCCTCGCGGCGCGACATCTCCTTTAGCACTGCTTCAAGCGTGAGCGGATAGTAAGCGGACGAGCGCGCGCGAGTAAGCTCATCAGCATTTTTTATCACGCTAAATTTAAATAGCGGCACGGAATTTTCGCCCGCATAATTTCGCGCGTTTTTGGAATTCTCGCAAGCAAAATTCTGCGTTGATACGGAATTTTTACAAGAAGCTTTAGAATTCTGTGCGAAATTTTCATTTGTAAAATTCTGCATAGAATTCTGCGTAAAATTTTCGCAAAAGGAATTTTGCGCACTCGTAAAATTTATAGAATCATCATCCGCCAAATTCTGCGTTAAATTCGGAATTGCGGAATTCTGCTCGGAATTTTTGGTTGCGGAATTTTGCAAATTCTGTGGCTGCGCTAAATTATTGCAGGCAGAAAAATCTCGCTTGTGATTTTGGGCTATAAAATCCCCCTCGTCCGCAGGCACGGCGCAAATCGCGTAATCAATGAGCCCGCGCGCAAAAAGCTCGCGAAAAATATAATCTCCCGCACCGCCGCTTGCACTGCTTAGGCGCTGCACTTCATCTTTTTTGTAGAATTTGTAAGTGGCTAAAAACCTGCCAAAATCAGGGCTAAAGCTTTCCAACTCTGAGTATGATTTAGAATTTAGCTCATTTTCAAGCGTATCTTTTTCGTAAAACGGGCAGACTTTTAGACAAATATCACATTTGTCGCGACACCCTTCGCCCTCCTCGGGCGCGTAAAATCCATTGCCTCCAAGCCGCATTTTTAGCACGCTAAAAGGGCAGCTGCTCGCGCAGACGCCGCAGCCGATACAGCGGTCTTTCGTAACCACTTCGCTAATTACATTGAAGCTCAAGCCCGCCTCCTTATCTTAGCCGCAATGCCGCCAAAAATCGCGCGCTCATAATCGTTCATCGCCCAAAAATACGCGCTTAGCACAAACATAGCCGAATAAAGCCCGCCGCAAATTAGCAAAAAGCTCACTCCATGCAAGCCTAATGCGTAATTTATCACTAGGCTTACTGCGATTGCGGGAGCAAATTTTACTACCATCGCGCCGATATTTCGCCAAAATTTAGTGATGTCAAGTCCGATTACACGAGCATAGTAGATATTCATCACGCAGATATTTAGCAAGGTGATCGCAAAAGCCGTACCGCACGCAGCGCCCACGCCACCGTAAGCCTTAGCTAGCGGAATAGAAATAGCAATATTTACGAGCGTGACGCAAAACGCGGCGATTGAGCGGAATTTGACTTTGTTTTTTGCCTGAAGCACGGCTAAGCCTAAATTTTGAATCAACGGCACGCTTACTGGAAGCACCAAAATAAGCGCGATTGCGTATGAAATTTCATAATTTGCGCCAGCCCATAGCACGATAAACTCTCGCCCAAAAATCACCAAAAGCGACGCGATAAAAAATATCACGTAAAATTGCAGCCTGCCTATCTTGATAAATTCCGCGCTAAGCTCGGAATCGGTGGAGTTGGCAGAGACCATTTTGGCGATTTTAGGAAGCATTACGCCGCTAATGGTGAGCGAAAGCGTGACAAAAGTGGCATTTATCGTGCTTGCTACGGCATACGTGGAGACCGCTGTAGCGCCTGCGACCGCGCCTAAGATAAAATTATCGACATTCCAGTTTACTTGATCGACTACGATGCCTAAAAATATAAAAAACGAGTAGCCAAAAATTTGCTTAAGCGTGGGGGAGTCGAAATTTCGCACGCTTATCACGGGCGAGACTTTGCGCTTGCAGTAGATGAAATCTGCCGCGACGCAGATTAAATTTACCGCCGTAGCGATGATTACGATCGCGATAGCCTTATATCCCAAAAGTAGCGCAGGCACCGCAGCTAGCGGCAGAGCGATCGTGCGAAAGATCCCAACTAGCTTAATAAATACGAAATTCTCATGCGCCGTAAGGATCGACGAATAGATGCTAAAAGGAAAGCTAATCGCTAAATTTGCAGTTAGTAGCATTAGCATAATGCGAATTTCGCCCATCTCACTAGCGCTTAGCTTAGCGCCAAAAATCGCGTGCAGATTGGCTAGCAGCGCAGCTCCTGCAAGCACGACCACCGCGCTCATTACCAAATACACGCTAAAAATCGTGCCGTGCAGCTTATGCATGCGCTCCACTTCGCCGCTTGAGGCGTATTTAGCGGTATAGACC
>NZ_CALHHT010000497.1 GCF_938031315.1 uncultured Campylobacter sp. | reverse complement strand
GCTTGCCTACAAACAACGATATGAGCAGATATTTTTGGATCAGACCGTTCTGTTGAGCGGCGCGTATGAGGCGGTGCGGGAAGCGAGCGAGTTTGCAAATTTAGGCGTCGTGACGACCAAGACGTCAAAATTTTCTAAAATTTTATTGCAGCATCTGGGCATTGCGGAATTTTTCGGCACCATCGTCGGGCGAGAGGATGTGAAAAACCCTAAACCAAGCGCCGAGCCGATCTTAAAAGCGCTCGAAAATTTAGGGATTTGCAGCAGGATTTCGGGCGAAAATTTCAGCGAAATTCCGAGCCAAAATTTAAACGAAAACTCGGGTAAAAATTCCGCCGAAATTTCAAGTAAAAATTTTAGCAAAGCTCGTGCCGTAAATTTAGACGAAGCTTGCGATTTTTGCGAAGTTTTTATGATCGGAGATACGCAGCTTGACGCCATTGCGGCAAAATCCGCCGCGGTGCGAAGCGTCGGCGTGTGCTGCGGCTACGGCAGCGTCGCGGAGCTTGAGGTATGCTGCGAGTTCGTATGCGAGGATACAAAAGAGGCCGTAAGGCTCATACGAGAAGTTTTAAAACGGGCTTGAGCGGCGTAAATTTTCTAAATTTAGAGCTTTGAAAGCGGGCGTTGATATTTCACCGCAGTAAAGGGCTTATGGCACAGTATTTTTAGCTAAATTTAAACAACAAAAATTTTTATATTCATCTGCAGCTATCGATAAACGGCGAGAGTTCCGCGGTGATTTCATATGTATTTTAAGGGCTCTATTCGGCGCGCTCTGCACACATGATGCGGACGAGCTGTCTATGAAATTTCGCTGCCGTTTAGAAATAAATTTTTTAAATTTTAAGCTCCGGCGCAAGAATTTTAAATTTTATTTCAAATATTTTCAGTTTCGCCCGGCCGCTTGAAATTTAAATTTGTCTAAGCGGGTTAAATTTGCGATCTTATTGCGGCGTGGCCCGTAAATTTAAACCTAAAATTTCGCAAAATGCTAAAATTTCGCACGTTCTTATGATTTTTTAAAGCAAAATTGTATAAAATGCCACTTTCGCGATGGGCTATCGTCTAATGGCAGGACAACAAACTCTGGATTTGTGAATATAGGTTC
>NZ_CALHHT010000496.1 GCF_938031315.1 uncultured Campylobacter sp. | reverse complement strand
CGCGCTTCCGATACATTACGGGCTAGATAGCGTCGGCGGTAAATCAGGCATAATATTTCTTGTCGTTATCATGGCGGCGATGTTTGTAGTGCTACCCGTAGTGACATCTATTTTTATAATTTTAGCGACGATCTGCATGGTGCTTTTGCCCCAGATCATTTTTCACTTCGGAGGTGGCGTCGATAGCGTTTTTGATATGATATTTTTACAGGGCAAAAACGGTTTGTTTTGTAATTTTATGATCAGCGATCCAAACGATTACGCCGAGCTGCGTAGATATTTCAAGGCTGTTTGCAACAAAAATTTAGACTTAGCCGAAAAGAAAATTACGGCGCTATTTGAAGTAAGTAAATTGGAGATAAATTTATTAGCTAAATTCATCACGGAGCGCAACAAAAAGGGCGATGCCTAGAGTTAAATTTGGATTTTAGCAGAGTCGGCAAAGCTTATAAAATTTAAAAATATAGTTAAATTTTACGCTCTGTCGCTTTAGGTTTTTTAAATTTGATTCAAAATTTTGCAATCCGTCAAATTTAATCCTATCTGCTAATTTCTGTCAGGGGCGTAAATACAGATAGAGCTTATCGCTCCTGGCGCGCCAAAAGAGGATAAATTTACGGCGGAATTTTGCGCAGCCTTGGTAAAATTTTATTTGCGAAATGAGAACGGATTTAAAATTTAACCGTTTTTTCAAGCGAATTTTGCCACAATTGCGCTCAAATTTTGTTGGGGCGAAAGATGAAAAAATATACCAAGCAAATCCTCGCGATGCTCGCGCTAAACGCGATCTACAGCGGCTCGGGGATCTTGATTTTAAGCTTTATCAATAAATATCTACTTGACGGCGCCGAAAGAGGCGGCAGGATCATCGCGCTATTTTTTGCGCTCTTGGCACTATTTCTGCTGCTTTCGGTGCTAAGCCGCATCATGCTTTGCAAGATGGAAAACGACTTTGTGTTCGATCTGCGCACCAAGATCATCAAGCAGATCATCGATACGAAGTTCGAGCGCATCGAGGCTGCGTCGAAGGCGAACCTGCTTGCATCTCTTTCCAGCGATATTTCGCGCCTGACCGAGGGCTTTATGCGCATCTCAGAGCTGATCCAAGGCGCGATGATCGTGTTGTTTTGCGGCATCTACGTGCTATACATCGCGCCTATGATGTTTGCGTTTTTATTCGTTTGGATCGGCGCGCTGATGATCTTCAACCGCTTTTTGATGAAAAAGGTCATGCAAAATTTCGATCTGTACCGCCAAAACGAGGACATTTTGTATAAAAACTACGCCGCGGCGATCGAGGGGCACAAGGAGCTGTCGCTAAGCCTAGCCAAAGCGAAGAGCCTATACGAAAACGACTTTTTGCCCAACGCGCAAAATTTACGCCAAAGCTCACTGCGAGCCGAGGTTTACGGCGCGTTCGCGAGTAATTTTATGAACGTGATGATGCTAGGCGCAGTAGGCTTTGTGCTTTATTTTGGGCTTAGCGGCGGCAAAGCGGAGCTCGCAAACGCCGTAACGATCGCGCTTACGGTGCTTTTTTTGCGCGCGCCTTTGATGATGCTCATATTCTCGCTTCCTAGCGTGCTGCGCGCCAAGATCGCCTACGCAAAGATCAAAGAGTTAAATTTAGACCCGTTCGTGCAGGGCTTCGAGCTTGCGCAAATGCAGCCGTGGCGCAGCCTGGAGCTTAAAGACGTGGGCTTTTCGTATCCAGGCGGGAAATTCGGCATAAAAGGGGTAAGCTTGCAGCTAAATGCGGGCGAGACGGTGTTTTTAATCGGCGAAAACGGCAGCGGAAAATCGACGCTTTTTATGATCTTAGCGGGTCTTTATACGCCGCAAACGGGCGAAATTTTAGCCGACGGCGCGGCCCTTAAACCCTCCGATCTGCGCGCCTACAGCAACAACATAAGCGCGGTTTTCAGCGATTTTTATCTCTTCGACTACGCTACGGGCGATGCGGACATCGCGCGCGAGTGGCTGGCGCTTACGCACCTGCAGGATAAGGTTGAGCTAAAGGGGGCTAAATTTAGCACCACGAGCCTATCTAGCGGGCAGCGCAAGCGTTTGGCGCTCGTAAGCGTGCTGATGGACGGGCGAAAATTTTTGATGCTCGATGAGTTTGCGGCCGATCTCGATCCGCAGTTTCGCGCGGAGTTTTACGAGCGGATTTTGCCGGAGCTGAAATCGCGCGGATACACGATCTTTGCGATCTCGCACGATGATAAATACTTCGGCACCGCAGATAAAATTTATAAGATGCAAGGCGGCGAAATTTCGCAGATCAAATAAAATTCCACCGCCGCGAATCTTGTCGTCTAAAACGCAGCGCCTCGCAACTCGCGTCATGTTTTGAGCTGCGCTTGCCGAGTCTGCTTTAAATTTAATCAATGCCCTTGAAATTCCGTCGTGCGCGGCTTGCGGAGAATGTTTTTTGCGTTCACGCTCGCGAGAAATTAATCCAAATTTTTAAACGCAAATTTAAAAATTTCAACTATAATGCGCGCCACAACTTAATCGTAAAGGATGAAAAATGAGAAAAGTTTTAATCGCATGCGCTGCATTAGCGGCGTTTAGTTCGGCAGCGTTTGCCGCAGACGGCGCAACACTATATAAAAAATGCGTGGCCTGTCACGGAGCCAACGCCGAGAAGCCTTATCTTGGCGGCAAAGTACCTGCGCTAAACACCCTAAGCAAGGAAGAGATCGTAGCTAGCCTAAAGGGCTACAAAGACGGCAGCTTGGGCGACGGCAAGGGAAAATTCGGCATGATGGGCGTTATGAAGGGTCAAGTCGCTTCACTTAACGACGAATCGATCGAAGCGCTAGCCGATTTCATCGTTTCTAAAAAATAATTTCAAACTTCATTCGGCGGGCTTCACGCTCGCCGAGCTTCGCTTAATTTAAAATTTCAAAATTCTACGCTAATATCACGTAAAAATTCCAAAGGCTCATAATGTTTAACGGACTGATCAGAGAGATCGCGCAGGTTGCGAGCTTTAGCGGCGATTTGCTGCGACTGCGCGCGAGATACCGCCCCGCGCTCGGCGATAGCGTCGCGGTAAACGGCGCGTGCCTGAGTGTGACGCGGCTTTTTGCGGATGGATTTGCGGTGCAGCTTTCGAGCGAAACGGCGCGCGTCATCGTCGCACAAAACCTGCGCGGCTCTGTGCATATCGAGCCAGCGATGCGGATTGGAGATCGCATAGACGGGCATTTGATCCAAGGGCATGTCGATGCCGTGGGCGAAATTTATAAAATTTCAAAGCTTGCAAGCGGCGTCGATTTTTTTATCCGCGCGCCGCTGCATATAGCGCCGCTGCTAGCGCCGAAAGGTTCGGTAGCGATCGACGGCGTGAGCCTAACGATCAACGAAGTGCTTGAGGGCGGAAATTTTACTCACAAAGACCGCAAAGGTTCGCACGGTTCAAATTTTAGCGACGCAGGCTCGCATGGCGCAAATTCTAGCAGCTCAAATTCCGTTCGCGATCCAAACTCCTTGGGCGCAAATTTAAAGAGCGAGGCGCAATGCTGCGCCATTCGCCTTACGATCATCCCGCTCACGCTCAAAGATACGCTCTTCGGAACTTACAAAATCGGGCGCCGCGTAAATATCGAAACCGATCTGCTCGCGCGATACGTCGCGGCGCAGCTGGGATTTGCGGGCGGACAGCTCGTCGGTCGCGGCACTGTCGCGGCGCGCAATGATAGCGCCGATGGCGAGCAAGACGGGCTTTCATGGGATGCGATAGATAAAATTTTAAGCCTGTATTAAGCGGCGCACGATGACTAAAACCGAAATTTGCAGAGAAAATCTTGAGTTTGTATTGGACGGGCAGGGCGTTCTGGCGGGCTTTGGCACGCGGCTTGGCGGCGTAAGCAGCGGAGCGTATGCGAGCCTAAATTTAGGAGATCACGTGGGTGACGATCCGCAAAATGTCGCGCAAAACCGCGAAATTTTAGCCGCTGCGCTCGGCATCGGACCGCAAAATTTAAAATTTATGCGCCAAATCCACTCAAACAAGGTTGAAATTTTACGCGCAGATAGCGATGAAATCCCGCCCTGCGACGGGCTAGTGACCGATCTGCGCGGCGTGGCGCTATGCGTGCTGGTAGCGGACTGCTCGCCTGTGCTGATCGCCGATGAGCGGCGCGGCGTGGTTGCCGCAGTGCATGCGGGGCGCGCGGGCGTAATAGGGCGGATCTGCACCAGCGCGATAAATTTGATGAGCGAGCGCTTCGGCTGCGTCGCTGCGGAGCTGAAGGTATTCGTGGGCGCGAATATCAAGGCGCGAAACTATGAACTTGGCGGGCTTGATCTGGGCGAGTTTGAGCGCTACAAAACGCAGGGACATTTCGATATGAACGCCGCGCTGCGCGACGAGCTCGCAGCTGCGGGGGTGCGAAACGTTAAATTTGATCCGCGCTGCACTTTTGAGAGCGAGCGACATTTTTCATACCGTAGAGACGGCATCACGGGACGCTTCTGCGGCTTTGTGATGAATAAAATTTAATCAATTTAGAGTTGTGGATCAAAAACAAAAAATTCCGAAATATCTACTTCCAAAACATCTGCTATTTTTATCAAATGTTCGATATTGAAATGTTTTTTATTGATATGAAGTTCAATCATTGAGATCGTTCCTACGGGGCTTTGTGTCCGATGGCAAGAGCGAGCGAAAGCTGCGAAACGCCTTTTACCGTTCTGATGTGCTTGACATTCTCGCCTATAGCCTTGTAAATAGCGTCCATCTTCTCATCGGTTATCGTGCAATCCTTATTATTAAACCAACCGTAAGAATATTTGGATTATAATCCGCCATCAACTAACTATAGTTATGGATAAAATTCTATATAGAGGTAAATTCGTGGCAATTATTGATTATGAAAGAATTTTAAATGATTTTAGAGATGAGGTAAAAGATAAAATTATAACAAATATAGTTGATATTGATAGCGCTAAAAAGTTCATAAGTTATAACATTAAGGCTATCAAAAGGAGGGTATCAAGCGAGGATGTGGAGTGCTTCGAGCGCTATCTTGCTTATAAACCTGACTATATTGAGCTTGATGGATATAACAATGATATCTTGCAAAGAAAAAGTTATTTTTTAAAAGCAAAAGATGGTTCATATAGTAATTTGGCATTATATTTTAAAGTATTTATTATTTTAAAATTAGCTGAAAAATTTAGTTTGCTAAATAATTCGCAGGAAGTTATCAAGGAAATTGATTCCTTATGGAATACTGCGTTAAAAGAATATGCTTCAAAAAATAATTTAATAGAAACTAAAGCCCATAAATTTGTAGAAGAACATAAAGGTATGAATATATCGATCAAAATTCTTGCTTACTTAAAGGGATGCCATACTATAGGCGTAGAAACGATAAAAATCATTAGGGAATTAGAAAAGGTGCCAGCCTATAAAGATATCAATACCGATGTTGCTAATTTTGATTATTTAAAGCTATCTTGCTTGGATAATTATAAGATTCCGCAGTATTTATTGCCTTATTATATAGTTTATGTGGCTATGGAAATTTTACCTGATACGAAAAATGATGGGTTTTATGAGCTAAAAACAAGGATTGCTAGTATCCTAGAATAAGGTAAATATAATGACAGATGAAAAAATTCAACTTTATTTTTTGATTATATTGTTGCTTGTAGCTATAGTTATTTTTGTGATCAAGGTTTATAGCTATATAAAAGAACAAGTTGCTCGATATGGTTTGGGAAAAGTATTAATTAGCTTCGTAATTATATTTATAATTATAGTTGTAGGCTTTACTAATGATGTTATTGGCCAATATGTTATTGGCGGTGCAATAATTTGTTTAATACTTAAGGTAATCGCAGAAGCTATAGATAGTTGGACGCAAGATTACATGGAAAAGGCGAAGATAAGATCTGAAATTAGAAAAAGAGAGGAGGAAGAAAAGAAAGCAGAGATGGAAAATTTAAAACGACAAGAAGAAGCCTTAAGGATGCAGCAGCTTAATGAGAAAATAGATAAAATCAAAAAAAGCAAAAGTCGGGATTTCCCGACTTGTTATTTTATATTCCTACTTATTTTATTTCTTTGAAAAGATTTTTACTGCGTTTTCAAGATCTAAATGACAATATCCATTAGGATTTTTATCTAAATAATTTTGATGATATTCCTCAGCTAGAATATAATGTTTTAATGGTCTAACTTCTACTTGAATTTCTCTTGAATATCTATTTTGCTCATCTTCTACCCTCATTCTTATTGTATTTAATTCTTCTTTATCCACATAATAAATTCCAGTTCGATATTGTCGCCCCTCATCAAGTCCCTGTCTATTGATACTTGTTGGATCAATTATCGAAAAATAATAATCAAGAAGTTGATTTAAAGAAATTATATCTTCATCATATTTTATATACACTACTTCAACATGATCAGTCATTTTTAAAATATCATAATTAGTGTCAAGAGTTTGTCCATTTGCGTAACCAACTGATGTTTCTATAACGCCTGGAGCCATTTTAAAAAACTTTTCAACTCCCCAGAAACAGCCTCCTGCCAAATAAATTTCTTTAAAATTTCCCATAAATTACACCTCCTTTTATTTTCGCTCTTAAATTGAATTAGTAAAGTTAATTATTTAGTTCAATTTAAAAAGTTACCATATAATTTATTATGTCATTATACAAGTTGATAAATAGAAATTATTTAACAATATCTTTTAATTATATTATTTTTTTGTTGGTTTTTGTATAAGCAACATTGAAATGTAATTTTTTTACTTTTCCTTTGAAATAGCCTCTTTTAACTGATTAACAGCCTTTTCCAAAACTGCTCTTGGACAAGCGGCATTCAGCCTCATAAATCCTTCTAGCCCCTTCTGATAAACACGCCCCTCATTCAATCCTAATTTCGCTTTTGTGAGC
>NZ_CALHHT010000495.1 GCF_938031315.1 uncultured Campylobacter sp. | reverse complement strand
GCGCCGCAGCGGTTAAAATTTCGCAGTTTTTCGGCGGCGCGATTTTGATTAAAGGAGGCGATCTGACGGCTGCGAGCAGAGCTTGCGGCGCGATGGAAGCGGACGCGGTGCAAAATTTTAATACTTTTGGGCGCGAGACGAGCGAAAACGGGGCGCTCAAAAATTCTACGGGTTTAACAGAGCGCGCAAATTTCGCGGATGAAAATTTTACTAGCGAAAGCAAAAATTTAACGGCGAGCGCGGAGCCTCCTTTTAAACAAAATTTATCCACAGCCTCCCTAGACGCTGGTTTTAAACCGAGCGGCGAGGGCGGGGATTTGAGAAATTTAGCGGTTGATATTTTGTACGAAAACAGTAAATTTTACGAATTTTCCGCGCTCAAAGTAGCTACGAAAAACACCCATGGTACGGGCTGCACGCTCTCAAGCGCGATCGCGTGCGCGCTAGCGGCGGGACTTAGCCTGCCCGCAGCCGTCGCCCATGCCAAGGGCTTCGTGCGCAGGGCGCTGGGTTGGGGTGAGCAGATCGGGCACGGATGCGGCGCGATAGATCATTATTTTACGGTCCAAGGTCCCTTCAGCGCGGACTTTGACGGATCTTGCGCGAACGAAATCAAAATCATCTCTAGAGACTAAAATTTCAAGCGCTCGTTGAAATTCCTGCATTCGTTAAAATCCAAAACTCCGCTGCTATTAAATTTAACCTAGCGGCACAAGATCGTACAAACGGTTCGTCGCGACTTGTGATAAACGGCGGGATTGCGCGGCTAAAAAGCGTGCGCTACGGGGATATGCATACTTAAAATTTTAGTTGATTTTTAGGCATCATAATCCGCGTAAAATTTTAAAGAATTTTTGAATTTTATTGTAGGGTTCGCATTGCAAGTTAGGGCTTTCCTTATTTGCCTTATGCTATAGCCCTGCTTCGTGGCATTGTTAAATTTGCGTTATTTCTTATAGGTCTTTATACGCGAAAAAAGTGGATTATAAATATAAGCTAGTCATTCATTCACTACTCGCGTTGCTCAAGGTAGATGCATCGCATTGTATGCCGATGTTGCGCTATACCTGCCGCATTGTGCCCTCTAGCTGCGAACTTAGCGATCCATGCCTGTCGTCTCATATTCGCTGAGCTTACTAAAATTCCAAATTTTCTAGCAAAAGAGTTATAATGGCTAAAATTGCGTAAATTTAGGAATTTAAAATGCGCTGCAAAAAAGGACTACTACTCTTAATCATCGCCTCAGGGATAATCTCTGCCGCAGATAACTGGATCGCATCGCTACTGCTACCTAGCATCGCAGATACGTTTGGGGTGCAGGTGGGCGCCGCCTCCGCAGTTTTGACGGCATATCTGATTCCATACGGCTTACTTCAGCCGGTTTACGGACATCTTAGCGATCGCTACGGCAGAGGTAAAATTTTAATTCTGCTAATGCTCTTTTTGGCGATATTTACGCTTCTTTGCTCCACTGCAAAAAGTTTAGCGTGGCTTGTTTTATTTCGCTTTTGCACGGGATGCGCGGCAGCGGGTATAATCGCTGTCTGCCTCGGCGTTATAGGCGATGCATATGACGAGAAGGATAGACAAAAAATCGTAGCGATATTTCTGGGTTCGGTATTTTTAGGGCAGGGGCTGAGTGCGGCTTTAGGCGGATGGGCAGTGGCTAGATTTTCTTGGAGGGAGATATTTTTAGCCTTTTCTGCGCTGTCTGCGGTATCTTTCGTATCACTATTTACGCTAAATTTCAAAGACGCTCCGAAAAGCGGAGGCGAAAGCTTCGTAAAATCCCTAGCCAGCTTGCGCGGCGATGCTGCGCTTTTGAGAAGCTATTTTTTGGCTTTATGTAACGGCGTAATCGTGCTTGGGGCGTATTCATTCATAGGCGCTTATCTACTTAAAAAGCTGGGCTTGAGCTCAAATTTTGCCGGAGCCTGCCTTATGCTTTACGGCGTCGCTTGCTTTTTGGCAGGAAACGCTGCTAGATATTTAAAAGAGAAGTTGCCGCTAAAAGAAATTCTATCCCTCGGCTTTTTGGCGTCCGCTTCGGCGCTGTGCCTTTTGGCGAGTTGCTTCGCTGCCACTGCATATGTAGGAACATTTTTGTTGGGATTTGGCTATGTTTGTGCGCAGTCGGTCCTAGCAAGCGCAGCGCTTCGTTGCGGCTCCGCCAAAGGTCTATCCTCTGGGATCATAGGCACGGCGATATTTTTCGGAGGCGGCATCGGTACTGCCGTAGGTGGCAAGGCGCTTGAATATTTAAGCTACCAAGGGCTATTTTGCGGCTTTGCTGCGTTAGCCGCCGCGCTGCTGATTTTTTACCGTGCAAGCTTTAAGAGCACGCGTGAAATTTAATGCTCCGCAACAATAGCAAAATTTAAAATTAGGCACACTTCGCTGTCGAGAAATTACCTAAAATTACGCTATTTCAGGGCGCCGCATTGGCATCGTCATAAATATCGCGGTGCATTGCATCACGCTGCCGCTTTTTCAGCTTCCGTGGTATGAGTTCGTTTCGGGATTTTTTGGGCACGCGGTTTGGTTTTGGGCGATCGAAGTATTCCGTCGCGATCTACGAAACCGCTTAACCGACGAGCCAGATTCTGCGGATCGCCCAAGTGCTTCGTCCCTTTAATTAAAATTTGCAATCCCGCATGGCTCCGCTAGGAATTCCATAATTTCTCAAATACGCTTGAAATTCACGATAAATTTTTATGTTAGAATTACAATTAATAAAATTTCAAAAGGAGCGGCAATGAAATATAAAATTTTAGTTGCAACCTTTACGGCCGCTTTGGGCCTACAGGGGGCGCTTGCGAGCGATTTTGACAAGCGGGCTTGCGCGGCGCTAAAGGGCACGAAAATTTACGATACAAAGATTAGCGAAGCGATCTGGAATCAAAGCGGCGAAATCGGTGCCGATAAGATGTCTGCGCTAACTGGCGGAGCCAAAAATACGCTAAAAGCCGCGCCGCACTGCATAATTCACGGCGAGATAGCCTCGCGTACGGGCTCGGACGGCAAGCATTACGGCATAAAATTTGAGCTTCGCTTGCCAGGCGACTGGAACGGCAAGCTGCTATTTCAGGGCGGAGGCGGTTTGGACGGCTTTGTAGCGCCAGCTCTTGGCGCCGCGCCTATCCGTACTAGCACCGCAACGCCCGCGCTTATGAGGGGCTATGCGGTCGTCACGACCGATTCGGGACACCCTGCGCCTACGCCCGAGTTTGGACTTGAGCAACAGGCGCGGTTAGACTATGCCTATCAGGCTATCGGCAAGGTCACGAGCGTCTCAAAGCAGCTGGTTTTCGCGGCGTATAAAAAAGCGCCCGCGCACAGCTACTTTATGGGCTGCTCAAACGGTGGGCGCTCGGCTCTGATGGCGGCGCAGAGGTATCCGCTGGAATTTGACGGCGTAATCGCGGCAAATCCGGGTTTTAGGCTTTCGCGCGCGGCGATCGCGGAGCAGTGGGATAACCAGCAGCTTATGAAGATCGCTCCTAAAAACGCCGCGGGGGATAAAATTTTCGCAAACGCCCTTACGCAGGAGGATTTGGATAAGCTAAGCAGGGCGGTTCTGCATAAATGCGATGCGCTAGACGGCCTAAAAGACGGAATCATCGGCGCTTGGGAAAGTTGCGAGTTCGATTCTAGCGGACTTGATCTGCCCAAAGATAAAATTTCTGCGATAAAAGCGATATTTGACGGCGCAAAAAACAGCAAGGGCGAGCAAATTTACAGCGGCTGGTTTTACGATGCCGGAGTAAATCAGCCCGGCTGGCGCATGTGGAAGCTAGGCGACTCGCAAACGGCAGAGCCAAATGCTAGAAATATCATACTCTCGAAGGGCTCGATGAATTATTATTTCTTGACGCCGCCGCAACCGGAGTTTGATCTGATGAACTTTGATTTCGATAAGGACGTAGAACGAACATTCGAAACCGCGGCGATAAACGATGCGATTTCGACCGAGCTAGATAGCTTCCGCGCTAACGGCGGTAAGCTCATCATCGTAACAGGCGTCTCCGATCCCGTGTTTTCGGCGATGGATCAGCGCGATTGGTTTAAAAAGCTAGTGGGAACGAACGTGAACGCGGATGAGTTTGCGCGATTTTTTGCCTTGCCGGGGATGAATCACTGCGGCGGCGGTAACGGCATCGATGATGTCGATCCGCTAAGCGCGCTTGAAGCGTGGCGCGAGCAGGGAACGGCTCCATCTAGCTTGCTAGGTAAAAGCACGAGCTGCGCCGGTAAGCAGATCCCTATCTGCGCGTATCCAAAAGTGGCTACCTACGTAGGCGGCGACGAAAATAGCGCGAGTAGCTTTGAGTGCAGATAAAATTTATTTAAAGGAGTAAAGATGAGAGGTAAAATTTTAATCGCGGCCTTTACAGCGGCGCTTTTGTGCGGCTGCGCGGCGCATGATACAAAGCCAGGCAAGGATACGAGCGCAATGGATAAGAGGGGCGAAGCGGCGGCTGCGGACTGCGGCGCTAGTGAGGGCGTCTGCAAGGTGCCCGCGGTGCAGGGGCCGATGGTAGGCGGCGGCACGGATGAGCACGGCTGCTTAGTCGCCGCGGGGCAGAGCTTTTCAAAGATTAAGAATGGCTGCGTGCAGGTTTTTGATATCGCGGACGTGAGGTTAGCTGATCCGGATAACGCTACGCTTGCGATCTACGGGATATTTTCCGCGGATAAAAGCAGGGTAGAAATCTTTTGGGCGAGCTTGCCGCAGAGCGAAATTTTAAGCAAAGTTAAGGGTGGTTACTATGTCTCGAAGGACGGCAAAATTTCGCTGCTAAAAAGCGGCAAAGACTATAATATCCGCAGAAAATAGCAGGTGAAATTTTAAGCCCGCTAAATTTCGCGCGCCGCGGAGAAATTTAATCCAAGCGCGCCAAGGTTTAGCCGATCTAGTAGAGCCTAAGGCTTAAATTTAAGGGCAAGTTAATACCAATCATTCGGTTATTTGCGGTATCTGCCGTCTATAAAAATTTAATCAAAGGAGCAAAAATTGAGGTCATAAAAGTAGATATACAAAAATCATATCCCAAACCCCGGCGCGACCACGCTCGTATCGGCCAAATACGATGGCGACGTCAATGCGATGGCGATAACGTGGGCGCAGGCGCTTGACTACGACAAAGTTACCATCGTGCCGCACAACGGCTCGTACACGAGGACGCTCATCGAAAAGAGCGGGTATTTCGCCGTGCAGATCCCAACGGCAGCGCAGGCGGAGCCGCTTAGCGAGCTGGGTGCCGAGAACAACTCGCGCTTTGATAATGCGGACAAGATGAAAAACGTGGAAATTTTTTATAAAGATGACTCCCGCGTACCGCTGATCGCGGGCTGCGCCGCATGGCTCGTTTGCAAGCGTATCCCCGAGCCTCATAACGAGCAGAGCTATGATCTTTTCATCGGCGAGGTCGTCGCGGCGTATGCGGACGAGCGGATATTTGACGGCGGACACTGGCTGTTTGAAAAGATCCCTGACGAGCTAAAGACGCTTCACTACGTCGCCGGCGGTCGGTATTATCTGGACGGCAAGGCGATAGATACCAAGCGCACGCCTATAAGCGACGAATAAACCGCCTCGCAAAATGCCGGCAAATTTGTAAATTTAAGACGAGCGCACGCGTGAATACGCGGCGAGCTTCGATAAAATTTCAAACTAAAGAATCTAAAAAGGATAGAAAATGAAAAAATATATCGTCATCACCGGCGCGAGTTCTGGTATTGGAGCGGCCGCGGCAAAGGCATTTGCAAGGCGCGGAGAAAATTTGATCCTAATCGCGCGCAGAGCAGAGCTTCTGCAAAGCTTAAAGGACCAGATCGCTAAAATTTCGCCTGAATCAGACGTCGTGATTAAAATTTGCGACCTTGCGCGCAGCGAGAACGTCCTAGCGCTTTGGGACGAGCTAAAAAGCTACGAGCTAAAGGCGCTCATAAACAACGCGGGCTTTGGAGATTACGGCGCGGTCGGCGAGCGCGATCTATCCAAAATTTCGCAGATGCTGGAGCTCAACGTCATCTCGCTCACGCTGCTAAGCCACCTTTTCGTGCGCGATTACAAGTATAAGCCCTCTCAGCTCATCAATATCTCCTCCACCGGCGGCTACAGCATGGTGTCAAACGCCGTCACCTACTGCGCGAGCAAGTTTTTCGTAAGCGCCTTTACGGAGGGCTTGTACTACGAGCTGGCGCAGGATAAAGAGGCTAAAATGCAGGCTAAAGTTTTAGCGCCCGCCGCGACTAGGACGGAATTTTTGGCCCCGTGGCGACGGATGACGCGGGCTACGACTACGACGC
>NZ_CALHHT010000494.1 GCF_938031315.1 uncultured Campylobacter sp. | reverse complement strand
GCCTTATCATCAAAGGTTTGAACGCCAAAACTAATACGATTAAAACCTAATTGCACTAATTTAGTAAGATATCGTAAATCTACCTCTCCAGGATTAGACTCAATAGTCATATGACAATCATCAGTAATGGTAAAAGTACTTTTAATTTTATCTAAAATCATACAAATCTTCCTCTCGTCTATCTCCCTATAAAGGCAAGGGTTTGCCAGCTCAAATATGATCTCTTGCAAAATTTCATCCTCATATCCTATGTCCTCGCGACACTCGATTAAATTTGCCCATTCCTCAAGGAGCTCATATGAAATTTCTTTATCGACGACTCTATTTAAGATGTTTGCAATCGTATTTTTAGTTATTGTTACAAGCTCCGATTCGCTATTAAAGCCTATATTTGCCAAGTTGCTTTTTATCGCGCTCATATCTTTAGCAAAATTTATCAAATTTAATAAAATATCTATTTTAGCCATCAATGCCGCATTCGCCCTCGCGCCTATATAACCATATCCTTATACTTTTCATAAAGCCTCGGTTCTAAAATTCTAAATTTCATGTTGTTTTCCTTTTAAAATTTAATCGGTTGCCGATATTTTATTCGCGCAATCCAATTAAAATTTTCATTTAGACACCCGCTCAGGGCCAATGGCTGGATAATATATAAAATCATCTCCGTTTCTAGCGCGATACTTAGTGATATATTCGATCGCCACTTCGAATGCATTGTCATCTTCCGCTTTAGTACTCCAGCCGTCGTATGTGATGATGGGCTCATTACCGCTTAGGCGATATACGTCTCCTCCTAGGATAATCATACCTTTACCCCTTGTGATTTTTAGTACCTCCATTACATCGTCAAATTTCCAAGCGATTTCATAAAATCCGAGCTTCTCTCTTAAGTTTATACCGCGCTCTAAAAGATCCTGCGGCACGATATTTACAAAATCCTCATCTGTAAACAACATAATTCGCTCCTTTTAAGTATAAGATTATTGCCATTGCCATTTTTCTATTTCGTCTTTCTTTACGAAATACTCTTTTTGACCGCAAGGATAGTAAATTTTACACCATTTGCCTTCGCAGGATTGGATGGGGATTACTATCTCATCATAATAAGCAAATTCCTCTTTATCTTCATAGAAAATTTTATGAATAACGGCGTCTTTAAATTTATATATAATTTTTTGATCTATTTTTTCGCCGCACTCGCCGTAAAAGGCATCGTCTGCGTGTTTTGCAAAAGTGATTTTATGCCCTAAAATCGTAGGGCTGCACCCATATAGGCATAATGCGACAAAAGGTATAACAAAATTTCTCATCTCTCCTCCTACTTAAAATGCGCTCTATCTTTTATTTGGATCTCCAGGTCTTTTGACCGTTAGGCCAAAGTTGCTCTATTTCATCCTTCTTGACATAGTACTCCGTATCGCCGCAAGGATAGTAAATTTTACACCACTTATCGTCACAAGATTCTATCGGAACTATAGTTGATGTGCCATTATAATAGTGAGATAAAGTCTCTACTAGCTTATATTCATATTCACCGCTTTTTTGGCTTTTAGATATTGAATATATATCTAAAAAATCCTCAAGGTTCCTCGGTACGTAAAGTTTATCATGAGGTATATAGTCATGAAAAATAAAACCGCAGGCAGTTCTATATCCATTCGTACTCGGAGCAAAAAAGCGATTACTTAGGCTACACCCCGCTAGTAAGCAACATATACCAATGACAACATAACAAATTTATTCATCTCTTTCTCCTTTCTTCTATAATATTTTGTATTGCGTCTTGTACTTCTTGATGCTTTTGACACCTCTACCGTCGAATTTTAGCAAAATATACGCCTTTGTTCATATAGGAAACCCCTAATGCGAAAAAGCCCCTAATAACACTCCTAATGTTTCGGAAAAGATTATATCTAAAATAAAAATGAAAGAGGTCCGGAATGGCTAAAATTTAAGATAGACACCTGTGCGCCGGAACTAAATGCAACTAAAAAGAAGTGGTCAAAATTCAAAAATAGATAATTGGTGGAGGTGTGCGGGATTGAACCGCAGTCCGAAAACAAACGACCAAAGCCTCTACATGTTTAGCAAAAGTGAAGTTCTCGCGCAGGCTCGCTCACTTTCCAAAACGACCCGCCGGCGCAAAGACTAGGATTTCACCCTACGGCTCGTCACGCCGCAGAGCTACGCTATCGCAGATTACCCGCCGCCGCGCTTAGATAGTATCGGCGCAGAGCAGGGCTCGACTGGACTTACGCAGCTTTAGCGTAAGCAGGAGCAAATTTAACGTTGTTTGCGTTTAAATTTAGTTTGGATTTTATACGCTGTATCCAAAGCGACATGCCGCCTTGACCCATCCGTTCCCGTCGAAGCCAAGTCACCCCCGAAAGAATGCGCGCGCATTTTACTTCAAAATTTTATAAATGTCAAATTCGGCTTATGCTAGAATTGCGTTCAAATTTTAACCAAATCAAGGAGCCAAAATGTCAAAAATCACGCTTTCTAAATTATACGAGATGAAAAAATCAGGCGAAAAGATCGTGATGATCACCGCCTACGACGCGCTTTTTGCTAAAATTTTCGACGACGAGGTCGATATGGTACTCGTAGGCGACAGCCTAAATATGAGCTTCGGCGGACACTCCGAGACCCTAGGCGCAAGCGTAGAGCAGATGATCTATCACGCGCGCGCCGTAAGACGGGGGCTCAAGCGAGCGTATATGGTCGTGGATATGCCGTTTTGCTCGTGCGCGACGCCCGAGCTCGCGCTACAAAACTGCGCCAAAGTCTATGAGAACACCGGCTGCGACGCCGTCAAAATCGAAGGAGGTGCGCATATGGCAGATACCGTGGCGCTGCTTAATCGAAACGGAATCGCCGTGATGAGTCACATCGGGCTTAAGCCGCAGTTTTCGCGCTTTACGGGCGGCTACAAGGTAAGCGGGCGCGGAGAGGAGGGTGCGCGCGAGGTCTTAAGCGACGCTAGAGCGCTTGCCGAGGCGGGCGCGGTGCTGCTGCTGGTCGAGGGGACGATCTGCTCAGTCGCAAATCAAGTGGCTCTAGGCACCGACGTGCCCGTCATCGGCATCGGCGCGGGTGCGGGCATAGACGGACAGGTGCTCGTGTGGAGTGATATGTGCGGGTTTTTCACGGAGTTTCGGCCGAAATTCGTTAAGCGCTATTTAGACGGCGCCGAGCTGGTAAAAGGTGCGGTGCGCGAATACGCGCGCGAAGTCAAAGAGGGGGGCTTTCCGAGCGAGGAGTTTGAATATAAGCAGTAGCGGGATTTTAGGTCGGAATTTTAAAAATTTATATTCTAAAATCAATAAATAAAAGGAGCATAGATGAAAGTCAAAGCAGCTAACGACAAAATTTTAAAAGTATTTAAAAGCGGCAACTCCTTAGCGCTTCGTATCCCGAAATATCTAAATTTGGAGGGCGTTAAGGAGCTTGCGATAAAAGAGCTTAGTGATACCGAAATAACGCTTAGCATCCCCAAACGTAGCGGCGAGTGGGATGGATTGCTTGCGACGCTGGCAAAATTTAAAGACGCTGAGATCAAGCGCGGCAAACAGATCCCGAGCGAGCGCGAGTTTGGATTCGATAAATGATCGTTTTAGATACGAATATTTGTATATATTTGATAAATAACGACGAAAAATACGCTCCTAAAATACTCGATTGTCTGACAAAACATCTAAGATCGGATATTTTTATCTCGCTTATTACCGTTGCCGAGCTGAGATTTGGTGCAGAAAATTCCAAGCGCAAAGAGTTAAATTGACGGTCAATAGACGAGTTTATCTCAAATTTTAATATTTTGC
>NZ_CALHHT010000493.1 GCF_938031315.1 uncultured Campylobacter sp. | reverse complement strand
CCGAATGTTAGAGTGTTGTCGGTTAGCTTCATCCAATCGATTCTGATAGTAAAAAAATCAGTCTCCATCGCGCGCGCAAACGGGAAGCGCTTAAGATACAGCGTCTCGGCGCGCTCGTCGGCGCTGCGTATCTGTCCGGTGAATTGAATCCCCTTGATGCGCGCTACAAACTTCGTATCCAGCGCGATCGTGCCCGCGACGTGTCTGTTTGAGAAGATCGCCTTGATGTGCTGCGTATCGGCCGAGCTTGAGATGATGAGCTCTTTGTTTTGCGCATCGTAGGCATAAAACGCGCTGAAGCAATAGGGCAGATTATCCCTCAGCACCGCAAGCGAGAGGAGCTTCATCTTGCTTAAAAAATCGCCGAATTTGTCGCAATCCTGTTTCATCTCAAAATTCCTTTTTGCGCCAATTATACAATGATTTTCTTTTATCGGCTATAATTATGCGCTAAATTTTAGGAGAAAAGATGGAAAATTATAAAAAAGTAAAAGAGATGTTTTTGATGCAGCAGCGCCTAAACGACGAGACGAACGGCGCGGGCTGGGAGGACGGCTACACAAAAAACGGCAAACTGATTAATTGGAAGCGCTGCATTTATATGGAGTGCGCCGAGCTCATCGACAGCTTTGCTTGGAAGCACTGGAAAAATATCGAAGCAAAGCCCGACGTAGATAATATCGCAATCGAGATCGTAGATATCTGGCACTTTGTAATGAGCTATATTTTGGAGCAGAATTATAAGGCCAAAGATCTAAATTCCATCGTCAGCGAGATCATTGCCGTTAGCGGTTTTTCGGAATTTAGCTCCTACGCATATAGCATAGACGAATACAACATCTACGAGATTATAAATGACATAGAGCTCATCGTTCATGAAACGAGCGGCTTTGATCTGCATATCGGCGAGCTTTTGACCGACTTTTTCCGCGTGGCGCTAAAATGCGGCGTGAGCCTCGATATTTTATTTGAAAAATACATCGGCAAAAACGTGCTGAATAAATTCCGCCAAGATCACGGTTACAAAGAGGGCGGCTACCGCAAAATTTGGGGCGAAAAAGAGGACAATGAAGTCTTGCTTGAAATTCTCGCCGGCGGAACGGTGAGCGTAAGCGAAATTTACGCCAAACTGGATGAAATTTACGAGGCCGCGAAATAGCGCGAAGCCAATGAAATTTGAATCTAAATTTAGGGCTAAATTCAATCATAAAATTTCGGGCCCGGGTTTCGGTCATAAAATTTCAGGCGCAAATTTCTGCCGCAAAATTTTGCGCGCGGAATTTGCCATGAAATTTAGGGCTCAAATTTTAACCCGCAGCGCGGTCGCGAAATTCCCGGCGCAAAATTTAAAGCCTGGCTCACAGAATTTAAGATTTCAAGTCACGAAATTTAAAACTCCAGCCGCAAGTTTTGGAATTTCCGCTTTAAATTTTAAAACCATCGCCGCGAGCTTTAAAACTCTAGCTGCAAATTTCAAAATCTCCGCCGTAAATTTCAAAGCTCCCGCCGCGAGAGCTGCGAATGCCGCAAAAGCCGAGAAGTTTGAAATTTTAAAATTTAACGCGAGCGCGGCAAATGGGTAAAATTTTTAGACTCAGCAGTGAGGATTTTTTTACGCGCAAGTTTATTTTGCTTTCGCTGCTGCCGTTTTTTTGCCCGCTAGTGATTTTGGGCGCGGTTGCATATTTCGGCGGTAGCGAGCTTTTTAGCGTGCTTAGCGCAGGCGCGCAAAGCGGCGATTTTAGCTTCTTGGACGAACAGCGCTTCCCGATAATCGCGAAAATTCTAAGCTTCGCCGCGACGAAGTGGATCATCGGAGCGATTTTTTACGCGCTCGCAAGCTTTGCAGTGCTTATGCTTAGCGTGTTTTGCGCGCTTATCATCGCAGCCTTTTTGACGCCCGCAGTCACTAAAGAGATCAACGCACGCCACTACCACCTAAGTCGCGCGGACGAAGCGAGCATGGCGCGAGTGCTAAAGCTGATGAGCGTTGAAATTTTAAAATTTTTAGCGATTTTATTTATCTGCTCGGTGCTTTTGTTTGTGTCGGTAATAAATTTATTCATCATCAACGTGCCGTTTTTTTATATCTATTACAAGCTGGTTCTAATCGACGTCGCTTCAAATGCGTTAAGCGCGAAAAGCTTCGAGCGCTCTTATAAAATGGGCGGCGGATATAAATTTGCCCTAAGCGCTTTTATTTTTTACCTGCTTTGTTTGATCCCGCTGGTAGGATTATTTTTCCAGCTATTTTTCATCATCTTTTTGACGCACGTAGTGCTGATAGACGAAAGCGCCCGCAATAAAAATCGCTAAAGATTAACTAAAATCAATGAAAAATTTTGAAATTTTCATAAAATAGTGCAAAATTTTTTAAGAAAGGATTTCTATGAAATCAGGTGATATTTACATTTGCAATATTTGTTCGCTAAAAAGCAGCGACGATGAAAACGCGGTCTTTATCAAGGCGCATAAAAACGGCGAGACGGTGCATATCTGCACATCCTGCATGCCTAGCGTCATCCATGGCTCAGGCATGGTCGTAAAAAGCAACTCCGAGATCGAAGAAGAGCTTCAAGACGCTGCAAACTAGCTGCTGGCACCACTTGCTGCGGCGCGTTTTAATTTGTCTATTAATCTGCGCGCCGCAAAATTCTAAAATTCTAAAATTCTAAAATTCTAAAATTCTAAAATTCTAAAATTC
>NZ_CALHHT010000492.1 GCF_938031315.1 uncultured Campylobacter sp. | reverse complement strand
CCGTAATTGCCTTTGCTATAAGGTGTAGTTATTTTGTTTATGGAATATGTTTTATATGTGCCGCTATCGGTATCAAAAAGAGTCATGCCTTTAGAACAATCATATTCATCACAATTTACGTAAACATCATCATTAGGTTTATAACTACTATACGCGTCCGTATTTAATATATGAGGTTCATTTTTTGGATTATCCGGATCTGAAAAATCAAATTGACTATCTACTAATGTAGGCATAAATCCCCACTTTAGCCATGTCTTTACTTCTCCTCCGTATTTATCTACCATTTTTCCGTTTTCGTTTATATGTAGACCGGACGGATTTGAAATACCCGCGCAGTTATCGCCCTCGCAATATTCGTCCGTTCTTGCCTTTAGTTTAATACGTTGCTTATTGTAGCTAAATTTCAGGCTATCCCATAAAGGCGTTTCATCGAAATTTTCGTAAGAAAACGAGTAATTCTTTCTTTCGCTTGTATCGTTAGTGTGTCGTATATCGTTAGTCAATGCTCCCCAAGGGGTTTGCGTATTGTAAAGAGCGAATTGATTTGACCAATCCGTTCCTTCCGATTTTATATTGGAATTATCATATCCCAGACTAAATCTATCGGTATCGGTGGGTTGAAAACCAAATTTGACAAGGGTACTTTTCTTGTAAATTCTATACGGATCGGGCTTTTCCCTAACCTTTCTGATGACGGTAGGATCATAGTCTTTATAACCCCAGGTTTTTAGTTCATGTCCTTCTCTATCGGTGTGAATAGCCAAGAGATCAAACCATTTAAACCGAACTGCAGCTGCGTGGCTTTGCCAGTTTTGTCTATCCGCACTTTGATACCCGCGCTTAAATCCGTAATACCAATCCTTCTCCGTTAGATAATCTCTCGCATCCTTTGTCTCAAACGCTACTGAGCCACCTAGCGCGCCCGAGCCTCTTTTTACCGAATCTGCACCTTTAGTGATATCTACCTGTCTTACGTTTTCAACCTCAACGCCGTTTCTAGTGTTATTAAAGTTTCCGTATCCTTCAAATAGATCTTTAAAACCTTGCGAGCTTAACGTTTCTGCTTGGCGAAGTCCATCAATACTTATATCTACACGATTTTCATCCACGCCGCGGATCGAATAACCACTAGCACCAAATCTTCCGCTTTCGACAACTGAAACGCCGGTTTCGTGACGAACCATATCTCTACTATCGCTAACTTGCTCTTTGGCGAGTTGCTTGGCGCTCTTTTTGGTTTCGCCGACTTTTTTGGTAAGCGGGTCGCTTTCTACGTTTCCCGTAACATTGATCTGCCCTAAATCTTGGGAATTGACTTCGCTATCATCTTCCGCAGCTAAAGTGGCCGCGCATAAACAGAGTGCTCCTGCGGCTGCAATGGAAAACCTAAATAGGCTCATTTTGCTCCTTTTATAATACTATTTCTCATAGGCGTTATTAAAAAGAGCAGTATATTAGTGAAAAATTCTTTAAATTTAAATTAAAAAGAATTTATTTATCATTTATAGTTATAAAATTTAATTAAATTTAAAGAATTCCTAGGCTTGCGCCTTTATCTCTTAAATTTATATTTTTTAAAATTACAAATTTTTACTTTAAATTTGAAAGTATTTTAATGAAATACTAAACGATGACGGGCAAATAAATTTTGAAATTTTAAGTTAAAAAATTTTAAAAATTTATCATAAGTAAGCGGAATTTTATCTACGCACGTAGTACTTTGGGCATCATGCCGACCGGCATTTTTACGAAGCTACGTTCCACAAAATTTATAAAATTTAGAATTTCCGTAAATTTACTCGCGCGTTCACGGCAAAAATTTTGCATTTAGCATTTATAAGCTCGGCTTGCGCGCGGGCTAGGTGCACAGCCAGCCCTGGCACAAGCCGAACAGAACCGCGTTAGCTCTCCTTCAAAAGCTTGGTTAGCGCCGTGCCGCTTTCGTCGTGTTTGCGGATGTTTTTATAAATTTTATTGAAATAAATTTCTAAAAATTCCTGATCGTCGATTTTCTCTTCGCCCTTTTTCGGCACGATCTTTCGGTACTCGCCGCTGCTTTGCAGCTCGAATGCAAGCTCGTTATCGCTTAGCTGAAGTTTTAAAATTTCTTTTAGCTTGTTTTGCAAATTTTCGTTGTAAATCGGGCTCATCAGCTCCAGCCTGCGCTCTAAATTTCGCGGCATCCAATCCGCGCTCGCGATGTATAGGCTGGGCTGCGCGTGCGCGAAGTAAAAAATTCTAGCGTGCTCCAGGTATTTGCCGACGATCGAGATCACGCGGATATTTTCGCTGACGCCCTTAAGCGCCGGGCGCAAGCAGCAGATGCCGCGCACGATGAGATCGATCTTTACGCCCGCGGCGCTTGCTTTATATAGCGCCTTGATCATATCGCCGTCGACAAGAGCGTTCATCTTAGCGATGATCCTGCCGGCAGAGCCTTTCTTCTCCTCGTTTTTTATCATCGCTAAAAGCCGCTCTTTGATCTGCATCGGCGACATAGAGAGGTTGTCAAGCTTGCGGTTTTTGTTGTAGCCCGAAAGGATGTGGAAGAAATTCGTCGTGTCCTTATCGAAGCGGTCGCCGCAGGTAAAAAAGCTCACGTCGGTGTAAATTTTAGCCGAACTGCCGTTGTAGTTGCCTGTACCAAAGTGCATATAAAATTTAAGCTTATCGCCGATTTGGCGAATGACCTGGCTAACTTT
>NZ_CALHHT010000491.1 GCF_938031315.1 uncultured Campylobacter sp. | reverse complement strand
TGGCGATCAATGCGCTAAATTTGCACCTGGGCGCTGTGACGATGAGTCGGTAGTGGCGTGATCTTTAGGATCGCGCTGTTTTTATTTGCACTTCTGAATTTAGGCCGTGGCGCCGCTTTACCGCTTTGCTTCATCAAACAGATACTTTCTCATCATCTCATTAACTTCCGATATAAGCTTTACGGTACCTTCATAATAATGAGGATGATACCCTGCTTCCTCGTACGTTAATAGTCCTTTTTCTTCCATATACGATTCGTATTGTATATATTCGCTTATGTCGTCACCGAGCGTCGATGCCGCCTTTTCTAGAATTTTGTCAAATTCATCGCCCTCAAAAACATAGCCGTGTTCTGCTCGATATTGTGCTATATCTTTTCTAAGTTCTTCCAGGTCCTTCCGTGAATATATATTTTCATAAAAGAGCACTTCACAATTTGAAGGATTATGTTTTTGATATATTTCGTTAAACTTTTTTACCGCCGCCGCCCTTAACTCAAAAAGTATCTCTGTCTTTTTTAACTTACTTTTTTCTCGTTCGACTATCCTTAAATTATATAAAGCACATATATTTACTAGAACGGATATAATTAACAAGAGGTCTTTCAACTCCATTGTTTCTCCTTTTGTATAAATTTCGCTAGCGGCGGTGTCTTACAGCTATTTAAACATAGCAAAAGCTCGCCGTTTGCCTATTGAAATTCTAATTTTGCGGGATTGCACTCTTTGTCGGCTTTGCAATCTTGCAATTTTTTGATGATTTTATTGTAGCGCTTTTTATCATACGCTAAATCTCGAGCCATCGTCATATATTTTATTACCTCGTCTACATCTAAAGCATATTCAAAATAAGTTAATGCGCTAAGCAAACAAGAATTCCATATTTTGCCTACCTCACAAGCTCTTGTTAATGGTTTTAATGCAATTGAAGATCTATTTGTCTTAAGCAAAATTTCGCCGTATAAACCACACGCTAAGGAATTTTCAATTTGATCCTTTTCAAAGCAGCGCTTATCCGTGATACTTAAATAAGCTCTGACAAGCACTATATTTACCGTCGCCCATATCGCACTTTTTAATAAGTTGCGAGATCTCTTGTGAAAAAATTTTATCGCATCCTCTATAGAATTTCGAAGCAGCACAATCATTCAATGCCTTACCGCGCTCTACGGCGGATATTTTATAAAACCCGTCGCTTAAAATTTTAATTCCCGCAGAATTTTGCCCTTGCGCCTCGTTCGGCTTTATATCTTGCATCGCAAAAGCAGTCCCGCCAAGACCGAGCCACAGCGCAAACGCCAAAAAGATTTTTTTCATTTTATCTCCCTCGTATCGGCACCTAGAATTCTAAATTTAACTCAAAACGAAATATGCATGCTTAGCGCGATTATGCAAAGTAACATCGCCAGCGGCACGTATAAAAAGCGCCCCGTGTTGTACCAAAACGCGCCGTATCGCTTGGATGCTCCCGAATTTACTTCATCTAAAATTTCATCTTTTTTGATCACCCAAAACCACGAAACCGCGCCGATGACCGCGCCGATCGGGATGATGTAGATCGAGACGAAGTCCATCCACGGCCCCCATTTCACGATCGCTTCCATATTTACGCCCACACCGAAGCAGATCACGCACAAAAGCACGAGCGTGCAGGTGCGGTTCAGGCGCGGAAATTTATGCATCAAGGACTCGACGACTGCTTCGAACATATTTTGAAGCGATGAAATTCCGCCGAAGATCACCGCCGTAAAGAGGATGATCGCG
>NZ_CALHHT010000490.1 GCF_938031315.1 uncultured Campylobacter sp. | reverse complement strand
CACTGGTGTTAAAAAAATCCAAAAAACGAGCCTAAAATTTTATCGCTTTTTTCTTGAGTGCGGGATTTTTAAATTTTAAAATCTCGCCCGGGTTGCGCGTCCTAGGAATTTTATCGCGCAATCGCGCAAGCAAAAACCTTGCGTAAATTTTGCACGGCAGAATTTCGAAATTTCATTGCACCGCAGAATTTTGATTTAAATTTGAGGCACGGAATTTTATAGCGTCACGATACGCGACGGCGCAACTCAAAAGGTAGAATTTCAACCTGAATTTTAGAAGCAGAAAGATAGATTTTCGGTTTAAAATTTGCTGCGAAATCGCGCTCTAAAATTTAAAGTAGGCGCAAAGCCGCTTTCGTCCGACGCACATATCATCAAGGATTTTTGTGAGCCGACCGAACATAACGTCGCTGCGGCAGCGTCTGTTTGTCGCACCAATCTCAAGCAAGAGCTTTTGTGTCGTATCTATGTCAAATATAATACCGCAGACAGCGCGGCGTTCTCTACCGCCATGTGTAAAAAAACGGAGGCGAGTTTATGTCGCTACATTTACCGCTTAGCCTGGCGCTAGCTTGAGCGCACACAGATAAGCGGCGCGCGCAGTAGCGAGCGATCAAAATTTACACGGCGAAATTTTAAAGATGAAATTCCGCAAGCCATAGATTTAGCGTTAAATTTTAAAATTTCACGGCGGCGCAAATTTTAAAATTCCATGCAGGGCGGATTTAAAATTTTAAGCCGGCAAGCCCGCGAGGCTAAATTTAGCCGCCGAGAAGTTTGCAAGTCTCTGCAAAAAGAAATTTTATCAGGGCGCGACGCCGCAAAAATTTTCAATTGCTCGTATTTGGGCGGCGGGCTTATGCAGCTTACGTTTTAGCGCGAAGTATAAATTTTAATTGTATATATTTTGATCGCTGCGAGACTGCGCCCAAAGCCGCCTTGTATTTAGAGCCGCGTAAATTTTAATCGCCCGGGCCAAGATACGATTTAAATTCCAAGCACAAAGCGCGGTCGCAGCGCTGGCTTACGTCAAAACGCCTAAAACTACGACTAAAATTCCAAGCCTCGACCGAATCTTACGCGCGATAAAAGGCGGACTACTCCGCCTTTTTTAGATTATCGGCGAGCAAAAACGCAAGCTCTAGCGCCTGATCTGCGTTTAGGCGCGGATCGCACTGCGTTTCGTAGCGCTGTTTTAGCGTCTCTTGCGTTACGTTAAACGAGCCGCCCGTGCACTCGGTGACGTTTTGGCCGGTCATCTCAAGATGGATGCCGCCCGCGTGCGTGCCCTCCGCAGCGTGAATCTCAAAAAAGCTCTGAACCTCGCTTAAAATTTTAGAAAATTCGCGCGTTTTGTAGCCGTTGGCGGCCTTGACGGTGTTGCCGTGCATCGGATCGATGCTGTACAGGATCACCCTGCCCTCGCGCTTTAGCTCGCGTAAAATTTGCGGCAGCCGCGCGCCGATCTTATCCGCTCCCATGCGGATGATGACGTTTAGCCTGCCGGCTTCGTTTTGCGGATTGAGCTTGTCGCAAAGGCGCAAAATTTCATCCGCGGTGCCGCTCGGGCCGATCTTGACGCCGAGAGGGTTTTTGATACCGCTTAAAAAATGCACGTGCGCATCGTCCGCGCCGCGCGTGCGCTCGCCGATCCAAAGCATATGCGCCGAGCAGTCGTACCAATCGCCGCTGGTGCTGTCGATGCGCGTCAGGCACTCCTCGTAGTGCAGCAGCAGCGCCTCGTGCGAGGTGTAAAGCACCGTCTCGGCAAGGCTCGGAGAGTTCGCAGCGCTCAGTCCGCATGCCTCCATAAATTTTAGCGTGCGCGAAATTTCATCGCTGAGCTCGTTAAATTTAGCCTCCAGCTCGCCCTTTTTCAAAAAGCCCAAATTCCACTTATGCACCTCGTGCAGGTTCGCAAGACCGCCGCGAGAAAAGGCGCGCAGAAGATTTAGCGTCGAAGCGCTTTGATGATACGCCTCGATCATGCGCGCAGGATCTGGCTTGCGCGCCGCTTCGTTAAACTCAAAGCCGTTGATTATGTCGCCGCGGTAACTAGGCAGACTCACGCCGCCAACCTCCTCGAAATCGCTGCTGCGCGGCTTTGCGAACTGCCCTGCGATGCGACCTACCTTAACGACGGGGCGACCCGCTGCAAAGGTAAGAATGATCGCCATCTGAAGCATTACCTTAAACATATCGCGGATATTATTCGCGCTAAAATCATTAAAGCTCTCAGCGCAATCGCCGCCTTGAAGCAAAAACGACTTGCCCTCGCTAGCGCGCGCAAGCTCGGCTTTTAAATTTCGCACCTCGCCCGCAAAAATTAACGGCGGCAGCTTGTAAAGGCGCTCTTTAGCGGTCTGCACCGCACTTTCATCCTGATAGATCGGCTGTTGTAAAATTTTATAATCTTTCCACGACGTCCTACTCCAACTCATAGCCCCTCCTAGGTTTCGTAAAATTTCGCGATTATACCCAAATAAGCTTTTATTAACCCAAAAAATCTTAAAATAGCGCCTTTAGGCAATTTGGAAGGAATTTTATGGAAAACGACCGCACGAAAGGGCTAATGTTCGCTCTCGCCACATTTTCTATGTGGGGCGTTTTTCCGATATTTTTTAAGCTCATAAAGAACGTGGACGCTGTGCAAATTTTAGCGCATCGCGTCGTTTGGTCCTTCCTGCTGCTGCTTGTTTTTCTCTGCTTTACGCACCGCTTAAAAAACGTCGCGCGGCTTCTTAGCACCCCTAAAATCGCCCTTACGTTGCTTTGCACCGGGCTACTGATCAGCACGAACTGGGGTATTTATATCTACGCGGTAAATTCCGATCAAATTTTAGCCACGAGTCTCGGATATTTTATAAATCCGCTATTTTCGGTGCTTTTGGGCGCTTTGTTTCTGCGCGAGCGGCTAAGCGCGGCGGCGAAATTTTCCCTGCTGCTAGCCTTTGCGGCGATCGGCGTGCAAATTTACGCGTTGGGTAGGCTTCCTATAATCTCGATCGTGCTGCCGCTTAGCTTTGCATTTTACGGTCTCATACGCAAAAAAGTAAAAGTGCCTAGCTTTGAGGGGCTGTTTTGCGAGACGGCGCTGATGCTCCTGCCCGCGCTTGCATTTCTGATCTACTGCACGCTAAAAGGAAGCGGCGCCTTCGGCTTTAACGTAAGCGGCGCGCTGCTGTTTGCAAGCGGACTGATTACGATTTTGCCGCTGCTTACCTTCGCCGTAAGCACGCAGTATCTGCCACTATCTACGATCGGCTTTATGCAATACATCAGCCCTAGCATGAGTATGCTGATCGCGGTGTTTATTTACGGCGAGGAGCTTGAGACTTACAAAATTTTGAGCTTTTCGCTAATTTGGTTCGGGCTCGCGGTCGTGGGCTTGGACGGCTTAAGGAGAAAAAATGGCTAATTTCGCTTTGATGTTCGCAGTCGCCCTTGCGGTGGGCGCGCTCGTGTATTTTCAGGTCCAAAAGGCTTCCGCGCGCGCAGACGCCGCAGATCCCGAGCTTAGCTCGCAAAGATATATGAAATTTTGCGATATTTTAGAAGGCAAACTGCGAGCTCTAAAGCGGCTTGAACTGCGCGATGAAAGCGCTCGCGAGAGCTATCTAGACGAGCTTGAGGCTCTTAGCAAGGAGTTAGTTTATATCAAAACGATGCATCAAAGCAACCTAAACCCCGCCGTGTGGGAGGGCAAGCTATTTGAGTTTCTCAATAAAACAGACGCTCTTATCGAAAAATATGCCGCGGACGCAGAGCGCTCGCTGCAAGATTGGCGCAAGCAGCTGGAGATGGAATTTAAGAGCTTATAGCCGTATTTAGTAACGATAAAGCGAAATGATAAAAATAGATTCTACGCAAGAAAGAATGATTAATTTTTAAGAATTGCCTTTAAATTTTAAAATTTAATGCTTTATCGATTGCGGCTTCTTTCATCTAAAACTCTTAATTGCTAATTAAAATCCAGCCATACGTGGCGCTGAGTCTTATCCAAATCAATACCTTTTCTCTTTATAAAAAATTCTTTTATCCTGACGTAGTCGTCCATAGTTTCTATCGTAAAGGCGATATCTTTATCCTTGCCTCGGATTATTATATTATCGTAGAATATAAGTCTAAGACGGAATTTAAAAACTAAAAAATATATAAATTTTAAGACGAATAAAAACAAAAATGCAACTATAGATATGAAAAATACTCTGAAACTACCTGTTTCTATATATTTTCTTACGCCGATAGCTAATACCAATATGCAGATCAATAAAAAAGCGATTATCGTAGCATATGGATCAAATTTTAAGAAAAATCTATAAAAAGCGCCTTGCCTCCTAAGCCACTCATTATCTCTTGCAAAATAGGCTCTTTTTACATCCTTAAGATCATCTAAGAATATAGTTTTTTCGGGCATTTTGTTTGTACAATAAGTAACTCGATCATTATAAAATTTTACAAGTTTCTTATTGTAAAAATTTGTAAAATATTCCATTATTATAGGCAATCCGAAAAATGGAAATACTATAAAAAGCTGATTATATCTAGTTTGATTGGGTTCGTATGAATACATAAAAATCATAATCGCAAGCGTGCATACCGTAGCAAGAACTATATAAAAATTCGTCCTATCTTTGAGCGCTAAAGGCTCTTTATTATGATCACGAGCGTAACTCGGATTTTGTTCAAATTTAGTAGAGTTTGCGTTTTTATTTATATTTGTCGCAGAGTCATCTGCGAGCTTTTCAAATTTAGAATTCTTACTATCGGAATTTTTGGCGTCAAAATTCTGCCTTGAGCTTTGCTCTAAATTTTGATACCGTTCATTTAAAATTTTATTTGGCTTCTCAAGCCTCTGTTTTCTATTCATCTTTTATTCTTTATAGCCTACGCAAAAATTTGTGGCGGGATTTTATCTAAATTTTTCCCTATTTTGAGTAGAAAATAGGCTTTTAGCTCTTTGTATTCTTTGCTTGTTAATATGCTTGCTTCGATATAATTACCATTGCTCATAAAAATAAGGCTGTCGTTTCCTATGTCAAATCCAAAATTTTTCTTAAATCTAAATATTATTAAGGGCGCAAACGCCAAAAATAAGGAAATCGGCACAATCAAAATTCCATAAGAAATTTTATTTTTAAAAGTTACTACCAAAGATAAAAGGATTATCCACGTAAACGCGACAAAAAATGTTAAAATTTTACCTTTTTCCGTCATTTTTAAAGTGGATGGCCCAAAGGTGCGTTTTATTGCAATTATTTCAGATAAATTTATAGAGTATAGAGTCGCCCTCTTTTTCTCTGAATAATATTCGATAACTGAATTTTTAAATTTTATATAGCAGGTGCCAAATTTACCAGGAAGTTCTAGCCAGCGTTTAACGGATCTTGGCGAGTCTTGCCTTGTTCCAAAATCTATGAAATTAAGAAAATACAGAAATGGCGAATAAAATTTAATCATCTCTATCGAGTTATCTTTTATGGTTATCGGCTCTTTGTCGTAATCTCTAGCTTGAGTTTTAAAATTTTGCGATGGCGTATCAGCGGTGCAAGAGAAATCGCTTTGCGACTTTTGTTCAACGACATTCGTAAAATTTCGTTCGCTGGCATTTATAGAATTTTGCCTGCCATCGCTCGTAAATTTTAGCCCGCCGCCCGCCAAATTTCGCTTATCGCAATTTTTATCTTGTAAGAAATCCTTTATATTTTCATCATACCGCGTTTTGCTTATGCCAAACCTAGCAATTTCGTCATTACGCATTTGG
>NZ_CALHHT010000489.1 GCF_938031315.1 uncultured Campylobacter sp. | reverse complement strand
AATTCCATCAAAACCCGGGCGCTAAATTTAATCAAAATTTTAGCCCAAAATCATCCACAGCCCGATCGCACACATCAGCACCGAGCAGAAAATTTCGAGGTATTTCAGATGGGTTTTCAGCAGATTTTTTAGCACCGCTCCGCCCAGCGCATATATGCTAAGGCAGATGCTTTCACTCACGCACAAGATCGCCACGAGAGCAAATGTGCGCGCGCCGAAAAGATTGTCTGCATCCAAAAATGGCGGAAAGAGTGCGGTAAAAAATATCCATGCCTTGGGGTTTGAGACCGCGACTACAAGGCCTTGGAAGAAGATATTTTCGCTGCGCTTCTGTTTTTGCAGCTTGAAATTTCCGCGCGCTAAAAAGGTCGCGACGCCCAGATAGAAGATATACGCGCCGCCTAAAATTTTAATCGCGCTAAGCGCCGCAGGGTGCGCAAGCAGAATGCCCGCGACGCCGAATACGCACGCAAGCGCCACGGCTGCGACGCCCAGCACCTGCGCGATCAGTGCAGGCAGCGCCCTAAGATAGCCGCGCGCGATGCCGAGATTTAGCGCGTAGGTCATGTTGATGCCCGGCATCAGCGATATCGGAAAGATCGTAAAGAAAAACAGAAGCATTGAAAACCCCTAAATTGCGGCTAAATTTTAAATTTTATCTCTCGCGATACGGCGCCGCTGCAATAGATTTTAAAATTCTAAAATTTAACGCGCTGCACTGAGGCGAATAAAATTTTAAAATTCCGCCGCACCGCGGAACTGCACATTGCGAGCTGTCATCTAGAATTTTGCACATCGCTTTATTGCGCTTCATCATTGCGATATGCCGTGCGCCGCGCCGCCCCCAAGCTTTTCTTGGGGCGGGAAGGGGGCTTGAATTGCGAGGTCGCTCCCCTTCCCGCCCCAAACCCCACCTAACCCCCGACGACGCTTTACAAGGGGCAGGCTACGCCTGCGCTGAATTTATATTATAACTGCGGTGCAGTGTCTCGCACCTAGTCGTAAGACCGCCGTGCCGCAAGTTTCAATACAATGTGCAGCATCGCGTAAAACCCGCGCCGCAGCGCATGTAATGCAGCGAATGAAAATTTAAAATTTCGCCGTACCGCCGCGGGCAAATTTAAAATTT
>NZ_CALHHT010000488.1 GCF_938031315.1 uncultured Campylobacter sp. | reverse complement strand
TTTTTCAACGACGAAATTTTGGGCTTTTTGGTGCAAAATTTCGGCCTTCGCCTAATTAGCGGCGACGCGCAGGCGGATCTGAAATACTTCCTGGGCGAATAACCGTCGCTTGGGCAATCTTTGCGGGCGCACGAACGCTGTATAAAACGGCGCGTAGAATTTCTCGTGCGCCCGCAGACCCGCTCCTGCTCGCTAAATTTTAAAATTTCGGTTGGGCGGGCGGCAAATTTTATAAAATTTCAAAATTTTATCATGGCGCGGATTAAATTTACCGCGCCTTAAAACCGAGTCAAGCTCGATTCTGTTTGGTTTTTGCTTCTTTAAATTTAGCCTCGCTCATTTTTTTAACCAAATTCATCTTTATTCATCGCAGCTTCATTTAGGAATTTTATAATGCGCTCATCCAAACGAAAGTTGGAAATCAAAACAAAAGGATCAGAAATGACAAAGTTATTAGGCGCAGCGGTTTTAGCGGCGGTTTTAGGTGCGACGAGCTTGCAGGCTATCACGTCCAAGGAGGCTTTAAACATCGCGGAGAAAAATTTCCCGGGCTCAAAGATCAAGGATATATCAATGGATGTTAAAAAAGGGGCGATTTTTTATGAGATAGAGTCTTTTAAAGATAATCAAAAACAAGAGATCAAAATCGACGCCGCAAGCGGGCAAATCGTAAAACAAGAGGTTAAAAACAAGAAATTTATATTGCCAAACGAGGCGATAGATTTCTCAAAGTTCGCTCTTAGCATCGATGAGGCCGCAGATAAGGCGCTAGCGCTTGAGGCTGGCTGGAGCCTTGATGAGGCCGATCTTGAGAATAAAAACGGCGTTTGGATCTACGAGGTCGAGCTTAAAAAAGGCATGAGCGAGAAAAAGGTGATAATAAACGCTCAAACAGGCGAAATTATCGGCAACTACACGAAGTGATTTTATGCGCCCGAGTAGCTTCGGGCGCCGAAATTTAGGCAAAGGAAAAAAGATGAGCAAAAATACGAATCAAAATTTAGATGAGAAAACTAGCGGGCGAAATTCGGAGGAAAATTTGAGCGCGAATTTTAACGAAAACGCGGATGAAAATTTAAACGCAAACGTCGGTGTAAATTTAGACGATAGCGCGAGTACAGCGAGCAAAAGCACTCTAAATTTAGATGAAAACGGCGAGGAAAGCGCGGTTGAAAATCTAAACCGAATTTTAGATGAAAGCGCCGAGCGAAATTCCGGCGAAAGCGGGGCGGAGCAGGGCTACGAAAATTTAGATCAAAACGCGAGCAAGGTAGGCGAAAGCGCGGAAAAAATATGCGGGGGCGCCCCAAAATGCAAAGCGCAAAATTTATTTAAAAAAGTACTCGAAATTTCGCTGCAAAGCGCGGCCGGCGCGCTAGTTTGTGTCGGCAGGGCGGGGCTGTGGCTTGCAGATGCCGCAAGCGAGCTAAAAGACGAAGCGCAAAAAGCGCAGCTTTCAAAAATAAACGAGGAGCGGGCGAAATTTGAC
>NZ_CALHHT010000487.1 GCF_938031315.1 uncultured Campylobacter sp. | reverse complement strand
GCAACGCCGATATTTTTGGTCGCGAGCAGATTTTTTGCCTCTTCTAGGCGGATCTTTTTTTGAAAAGCTATGGGGCTTAGCGAGGTTACGATCTTGAAGTTATTATAGAGCGACGACTCGCTCATATCGCATTCGCGCGCGACCTCTTTCATATTTAGCTTTTGCGTGAATTCGTTTTTTATCTTTGCTACGGCTTTTAAAATTTTATTCGAGACGCTTCCTTGCATCGCAAATTTACTTAAAAAATAGCCGCTTTTATCGCTTGTTACAAGGGTATAAAGGATCTCTTTTTTAGCAAGATCCGATAGAAATTTGATCTTCTCTTTCGGCTTTTCTAGCAACCAAACAAACCTCAAAACAGGCTCTAGTATCTCCTCCGTAAGATCGCCGAAAAATACCCCCTTTTGGCTTTTTTGCATGTTATCTTCTTTTATCTCGACGTTTTTTAGCACTTCATAAATTTCATCCATGCTAAAATTAAGGGTAAGCGAGATATATGGCCTCTCTTTTGAGGCGTCGGTTAGGCTCACTCTTAGAGGCATATAGGTCGATGTGAGTAGATACCTTTGCTCGTTGTATCCGCTCATCTCATCGCCAAAGCCCACCGACTTTGCCCCTTGCAAGATAATGCACAAAGATGGATTGTAGATGGCATTGATAAAATCATGCGTCTTTTCGCTGATGTAAAAATCAAGCGAGTCGATGTCGCTTTGAACAAGGCCGTTTACGCCGTATCTATCTAGTAAAAACTCTTTTGTCTGCTCTTTTAGTAAATTTAGCTCGCTCATCTTGCTTTCCGCCTCAAATTTTATGAAATTATACCCCTTTTTAGAAATTTTTCAGGATTAGGCATGAAATTTAGAGAATCGTTCTAACGCAAAATTTAAAATCCTGCTAGAATGCACATTACAAAACAGCTTGTAAAGCTAAATCAAAACCGAAAGGACAAAGATGTATCTTAAGAAATTTGCGGCGGCGCTTATAGCGTCAAGTTTTATTTTAGGAGGTAATGCAATGGCAGGTGCAAACGTGGCAAAATCACCGCTAGAGGCGGTTTCTATGGTTAGCGAGTGGGATAAAATTTTCGCCAAAAGCGATAAGGTAGATCACAAGAAAGTCAAATTTAAAAATCGTTACGGCGTGGAGCTAGTAGGCGATCTTTATACGCCTAAAAATTTAAAAGGCAAAGCAGCTGCGATCGCAGTTAGCGGGCCTTTTGGCGCGGTAAAGGAACAACCAAGCGGACTTT
>NZ_CALHHT010000486.1 GCF_938031315.1 uncultured Campylobacter sp. | reverse complement strand
TCCGTTGCCAAATTTAACGCGACTCAATTTGTGGCACAATCTGATAGGTCGATTTAAATTTTATAAATTTGGGTTTGAGCGTTGGCAAAATTTAATTACTGCAGCTCGATAAATTTCAACCGCGCGTCATAAAATTTTAGCGCGGCCGTATTTTAAACGGCGCTGCGCAGGCAAGCAAGCTCAAGCACGCACCCGCTAGCAAAGCAGGCTTCAAATTAAAAGCTTCAAACTCGCCGTGCGCGATCATTTAGTGTTGCGTCGGAACCGACGCCAATATGTTTTGACGGCTCAATCGCAGCTTTTTTCTCCGCGGCAAAGGCGCGCCAGGTCGTATTTTAGCAGCACCAAGCCAAGGCCTAGCAAGAAAAGGTCTTTAAAGATAAAGCCGTCGATCTTGCCCAGCTGCGGCAGTAGGCTGAGCGTGCTCAGCGCCATGACGATCACGATGAGATCGCCCACGATGCCCGCCTTCGGCTTGAAAAAGCCCGCGATGAGCGAGAGATAGCCCACGGTCTCCACCACGCCCAAAAAATAGCTCGCGCCGGCGTCCCCGAGCGCTGAGGGCAAAAACGAAAGCCACGTCTGCGAAAAGAGCGGCTTTAAGGCCTCCACCTCGAACTCAAACCACTTGTAGTTGCCCATCACGGCAAGCACGATGATAACGGAAAGTCTGGCGAATATAATATCCGCGTCGCCTGCGACAAATTTTTTTACGATCTCCCTCATACGGCTCCTTTGTAAATTGTGTAGCGGTATGATAGCGAGCTTGCGTGTAGGCTACGTGAAGGGGCGAAATTTCAAATTCCAAATTCCTCGGCTTCATAAAATTCTACGCCTCCACAAAATTTCGTGGCTCCGCGAAATTTCAAATTCCATGCCACGCGCCTTAAAATTTAAAACGGTCGCGGCAAATTTCAAGGCGCGAAGTGGTGCGAGCTGCCACGAAATTCCATCGAGCTTTGCGGCGTGCGCGGGCAAACCTCGGCGATGATATTGATCGAAACGCCCGCCTTAGCGGCAATCGCGTAGATTTTAGGCAAAAACTTCGGCGCGAAGCTGAACAAAATCTCGTACTCCTCGCCGCTTTGCAACGCAGCCTCGCTAGGGCGGGCGATCCAGCGCGCACCTACGCCGCTAGCCTCCAGCAGGCGGGGCAAGTCCTGTGCGAGCCCATCGCTAATGTCCATCGCCGCGCTGATGAACTTCGCCGCCTTGTAAAAAAACTTATCGCGCAAAACGGGCCTGACGAAGCGCGAATTTTTTGAAATTTGCGCGCGCAGATCCTCGCGTAGATCAAACGCAGAGCCTTCGCATGCTGGTTTTTGAGGCGCAGAATTCTCGCATGTAGGGCTTTGTGCCGTATAATTCGCTGCGAAACTTTGCGGCGCGCGGCTCGCAGACTGACTCTCTTGCGCTGCAGAATTTCCCGCGCCCAAATTTTGCGTCATGAAATTCCTCGTAGAATTTTCCGCAGTAGAATTCTGCACAGAAATTTCGGCATCCAGGCTCCGCGGCTCGGCGCGAGCAGGTGAAATTTTATCGCCCGAGCTTTGCACCTCATCGTTTGGGCCTTGCAGCGACGAAATTTTATCGTTTCGGTTTTGCGTCTGCGAGCTAGCGAGCGAAATTTCATCTCTTAAAAGCACCGCCAGATCGCGCCCGACGCCGCCTAGCTCGCCCGTATGCGCGATGAGATCGCCCACGCGCGCGCCGCTGCGAAACACCGGGCGCTTGCACTTGCCGATCAGGCTTACGCCAAGCGCGATGCGATCCGAGCCGATCGTGTCGCCGCCGATGATCCGTATGCCCCACTCCCGCGCCGTCTCGCTCACGCCCGCGCACAGCTCGTCGATCTCGCGCGTGCCGATCTCGCGCGGCAGTGCAAGCCCCAGCAGGGCGTATTTGGCGCGCGCATTGGTCGCGATCATATCCGAGATGTTTACGAGCATCGCCTTTGCGCCGATCTCGCGCAGGCTCAGCCAGCCGCGCCGAAAATGCACGCCCTCGACGAAAAGATCCTTGCAATACGCTCGCCCGCCGATTACGGCGCAATCATCGCCGTTAAGCTTCGATCTAAATTTCTCAAAAATATACCGCTCTTTATCCATACGCCCTCCGTTAAATTAGCGTTACGCCGCAGCCGTGCGAAAGCTAAGAAGCCCGAATTTGCAGGCCTTTGTTTAAATTTCGTCGCGCACGCGCAGCAGGAGTTCTACGCTCCGCTTTGCAAGATTATAGCGTAAATTTAGATTTTCGCCGCGCGAGTTTGGCTGCGGCTCGGTGCGACTCGATAGCAAAATGAGAAATCGCGTGAGTTTTGGGGCTTTAACGCGGCTCGGTACGGACAGGTCTGCGATAAAACGGCGCCCGACTGACGCACAGGCAGCTCCCAAAGCCCAGCTCTAGCTTGCCGCCGCGACACCGAACCGCGTTCATAGCGCACTCAATAGCGCCCGCAAAGCTTCATATGTTGGCGAAATTACGGCTTTTAGTGACCGCGATACAAAGACATTGCGATGCAAAGATAAATCGCCGCGCAGGCACGGATGCCGCTTCAAATCTACGGCGCGGGTATAAATTTTGTTTTTAAAATCAAGCTTCAAAAGCGCGAGCTCCGCCATGCGGTCTTAATCCGCCGCAAGCCTGCACCGCCCGCAAACGGCATGAAATTTTGCCGCGCCCCAAGCGCACAAACCGCGCAACGCCCCAAGCCGAATTCATCGCAGCGCAGCGGTAAAATTTCACGAAATGCCGCCGCCCGGTAATCCGCTAGCCTTTCTTTAGCTTCGCAAGCTCGCGCACAACCGCCGCCTTGCTCTTGCGGTCTTTTAGCGCATCGTAGCACTGCGCTAGTAGCTCTAGCGCGTGGACTAGGGCCTCTTTGTAAGCCGGTAGCTGCTGATATGCCAAAAGCGCCGCCGCATCGTCTCTCATTGCCGTAAAATGCCCCAGCGCCGCAGACGGATCGCCGCGTATCATCGCGATCTCGCCTAAAATCTCGTGCCCGTCGTAGCCCGAGTGCTCGTAGGCGGTGCCGCGCATGCCCTCGTAGAGCTTTACCGATCTGTCCGCGTAATCCTGCGCCGCGGCTAAATTTTTCTGCGCATAGCTCGCAGAAATTTTACTCACGCCCGCCTCTTTGTAAATCGCCAAAAATTGTCGCGCGATCTGTAGATAAAGCCTGCCCGTATCGGGCTCCGTCGCATCCGAGAGCTCCGCTGCGGCAAGCAGATGCTCTAGCGCAGCGGCACGCTCGCCCAGCCCCGCATGTAGCTGCGCGTAATCCCGCGCGAGCGAAGCCCTACGCGCGCGCTCGTCCGATCCGTCATCTATAAACGGGCGCAGATGCAAGCAGTGCGCTTCCCATTCGGCCAAATCTCGCAGTGCGCGACGCTTGGGCTCGGGCGCCGGCTCATCAGAAGCGAAGCCAGCCTTGGCGCGCAGATACTCGCACGCGCCGCTAGCTCTGCCTTCGGCCTCGTAGGGATCGGGCACGAGCGCTTTCAGTCGGGCGAAAATCTCCTCCGCACGCACGGTATCGCCGGATAAAAACATAGTCCAAATAAACAGCGCCCGCCCATATTCGCGCACAGCGCCCTTACGATCGCCGCGAGCCTCGCAGATGCGCCCGAATGTATAAGCGCTCTCGTAATTTACGGCATCGGCATTTA
>NZ_CALHHT010000485.1 GCF_938031315.1 uncultured Campylobacter sp. | reverse complement strand
GAAAAAAGCTAATCGTGATCGAGACTATTGCCGCTATCGCTACGGCGCACGGCATCGGCGGAATTTGCATAGTTAGAATTTCAGGCGAGGAAGCGCTATCTATCGCTCTAAGCCTTTCACATCGCAGTTTTTTGCGACCTCGCTATGCCACGCTTGTGAATCTTTTTGACGCGTTCGGCGAAGCGTTCGGCGAGGCGATTTTGATATATTTTAAAGCTCCGCATAGCTTTACGGGTGAGGATGTCGTAGAAGTGCAGACCCACGGCGGCTTTACGGCTTCGTCCTTGGCGTTAGATGCCGCGCTGGCTCTGGGCGCGCGCATAGCAAATCCGGGTGAGTTTAGTAAGCGAGCGTTTTTAAACGGTAAAATGGATCTTAGCAAAGCGGAAGCAATAAGCGATCTCATAAACTCGCGCTCGCAAAGTGCGGCTAAAATTTTAGCTAGAAATCTGCGCGGCGAGCTTGAGGGCTTTATAGGCGATCTGCGAGCGGCTCTGGTTAAGACGCTGGCTTTTGTCGAGGTTTGCATAGATTACGCGGAGGAGGATCTGCCTTCTGACGTGCTGCAAAGCTCGCAAAAGATGCTGGATGAAAATATAAAGAGCCTGGAAAAGATCACCCGCATAAGCCGCAGCCGCAAGGGGCTGATCGAGGGCTTTAAGGTGGCGATCGTAGGTAGGCCCAACGTCGGCAAATCAAGCATCCTAAATGCGCTTTTAAATTTCGAGCGCGCCATCGTGAGCGACGAGGCGGGCACTACGCGCGATCTTATCGAAGAGAGCCTGAAAATCGGCACCCATCTCATCCGCATAATCGACACCGCAGGCATCAGACAAAGCAGCTCCAAGCTCGAAAATATCGGTATTTCCTACTCAGTTCGAGCGGCGAGCGAAGCGGACGTGATCTTGGCGATCTTTGATGCGAGCCGCGAATTTAGCGAAGAGGACGGCGAAATTTTAAAAATTTTGCGAGAGCAAAAAGATAAGAAAATAATCTACGTATTCAATAAATGCGACCTGCCGCGCAAATTTAAAGCGGACGTAAACTATTTGAGCGAAAATCTCGCCGCCGCGGATGCCGATAGTTTTAAAAATTTAGCGCAAAGCTCTACCTGCGAAAATTCCGCCGGGCTAAATTTAAAAGATTGCGCCGACGAAATTTCCGAAGCCGCGGCAGAAAATTCTAAAATTTCGGCGGGAGACTCTATCGCCGCGCCGCTTGAAATATCGGCCAAAGAGGGCGTGGATCAAATTTTAACCGCACTTGAGAGTTACTTAAATTCTCAAAATTTCGATGGTCTTATGCTAAGCAACGAGCGGCAAATTCTATCTTGCGAGAGCGCGCTTGCGGCTCTTAAAAATGCAAGCGAGCGCCTGGCTTGCGGCGAGCTTGAGCTTTTTGCATTTGAGATAAATCGCGCGATTGAGGCGATTGCACGTATTTCGCGTCCATTTGAGCGAGATGAAATTTTAGACGAAATGTTTAGCAATTTTTGCCTCGGCAAATAGCGTTTTAGCTACTAATTAGCCAAAATTCAATATAATCTCGCATTTAAAACGAGGTCTTTATGAAGGAAAAAATCCAATATTTTTTGGCGCTGTGCCTGATAAAATTTGCAAAATTCGCGCCGAAAAGCTTCATATTCGCATTTTTCGATAAGCTCGCACTTTTTGCATCGTGGAAGCTTAGTAGGCGCGTTAAAGTCGCGCAGGATAACCTTCGCGCCGCCTATCCGCAAAAAAGCGAAAGTGAGCTTCATGCTCTTGCGATTGATAATTTTCGCAGTATCGCTAGGACGCTTACCGACACGCTTTTATTTTACAACGGCAGACTAAAATTTGATGATCTGATTTCAAACGGCGAGCAGGCGCTAGAGCGCGTCCGAGAGCTAAAAGGTGATAATCCGCACGGGATTTTATTTTTTACGGCGCATTTTGGAAATTGGGAAATTCTAGCTAATTTTTTCGGCGCCAACGGCTTTCCCGTCTCGGTAGTCGGGCGTCGCAGCGATAATGAGTTGATCGAAGAGCGGCTAGTGGCGCCGTTTCGCGAGCGCTACGGCAATGACCTCATTTACAAGGACGATGCGATGCGCAGGCTCGTACAGGCACTAAAACAAGGACGCAACGTAGGCATTCTGCCCGATCAAAAGCCAGGCCCTAAAAACAGCCTAATTACGACCTTTTTTGGACGACAGTGCTACACCACGAAGACTATCGCGTCGCTTTATTTGAAATTTCGCCCCGTGCTGATACCCATTTTTGCGCGCCGCGGAGAGGATGATCGCTACGAGATCGTGATCAAGGATTTCCCGCCGCTACCTGAAGGGCTAAATAAGGACGAGGCCGAACTGTTTATCACGCAAAAGTGCAACGACATTTTCGAAGAGGTCGTGCGAACCGCGCCGCAGCAGTGGTTTTGGATACACAAAAGATGGAAAATGGACTGATGGCGCGGCAAATTTCAAGAGGCGAGAGCAGACGGGGGGCCGCGAGGAATTTATCCGCGCCGCAGGGCTCGCGCCTTTTTGTAAAAGAGCAAAGCGCCGTAAATTTAGGCAGCGCCGCGCGCGCCGTTAAAATTTTAAATCGCGAAAATTTCGTAGCAATCGCCGCTGCCGCGCGAGCGAGCAAAAATTCGGATCTCAAAAATTTCATATCGATTTGCGGTAGCCCCTCTTGCACTTTGCGGCGCGAAAGCTTTAGCGATAAAAATTTAAGATCGAGCGCTCCAGGTTGCGCGTGGCACGCAGGCAGCGGGCCTCTAAATTTAAACAGCGAAAACTCCGATGCAAATCCGTCCGTCGCAAAAAATCCGCATCGAAAAGCGCTCATCTTAAGCGACGGCCGCAAGGGGCACGAGAACCAAAGCATCGCATTTTGCGAGCTAAGAGGGCTTGAGTTTTGCATTTGTAGGATCGCTTACGCAAACAAGTTTCTTAAACTCTGCTCCTACGTGCTTGATTTTTTAGGGCTTTATTTTAAAATTTTTAAGTGCGATCTCGGCGGGAGCGGCACGGCGGCGGATCCAAAAAACGGATCAAATTTAAATAGTCCCGCTTTAAATAGCTCCGCCTCGCAAAATAGCGTAAATTTAGACGCCGCGCCGAATGGCACCAATTCAGACGTTGCATCATATAACGTAAATTTAGACGCCACCGCGAATCGCAATTTAAATTTCGCAGATTTCGATCTGTTCGTGAGCGCGGGCTCTACGACCTATTACGCGCTGAAATTTTACGCGCGCAGATACGCAAAGCCGAGCGTCGCACTGATGTATCCGAAAGGCTACCGCAAGGATTTTAGCGTCATCATCGCAGGCGCGCACGATCGCCCAAAGCCGCGCGCAAATCTTAAAATTTCGCCCGTCTCGCTTAGCTTTTCGCGCCCGCAGGGGCTGTACCGGCCGCAGCGCAAGGCGGTAGGATTTATCATCGGCGGGCCGAATTCCTGCTTTGAGATGGGGGATGAAATTTTAAAGCAGATTGAGGACGTAAGGGCGCAGTTTGCGGACTGCGAGTTTGCGCTAACGACCTCTCCGCGCACGCCGCGGGCTACCGAGAGCGCGCTAGCTAAGCTTAGCTGGGATTACAGCGTGATTTACAGCCGCGAGCCCGTAAATCCGATCGGCGATTTTTTGGCGCAGTGCGAGTGGGTCTTTATCAGCGAGGACAGCGTCTCGATGATAAGCGAGGCCGTATCTAACGGGAGCGCGAGCGTAGCCATTTTGAGTTTAAAACGCAAAGACGCTCATAATAAATTTGACGATTTTATAAGCGCTCTCATTTCTACGGGACATGCTAGGCGCTACGATGAAGCGCTAAAAAAGACCGCAAAGTACGATCTGAAGGAATTTGTGAGGGAGATAGAGTTATGAGGGTCGTGCAAATTTTGCCAGAGCTAAACGAAGGCGGCGTAGAGCGCGGCGTAGTCGAGCTAAATAGGGAGTTTGCACGGCGCGGCATCGAGAATTTCGTTATCAGTAACGGTGGCAAATTGGCACCCGAGATAGAAAACGAGGGCGGCGTGCACGTGCAGCTCGACGTTTGCTCCAAAAGTATCCTAAGCGCTCCGGCGCGCGTTTTAAAGCTGCGTAAAATTTTAAGCGAGATCGCTCCCGACATCGTGCATGTCCGCTCCCGCGTGCCGGCGTGGCTGGTTAAATTTGCTCGCCCGCGTGCAAAGATCGTAAGCACCGTGCACGGGATAAATTCCGTAAATTTCTACAGTAAAATCATGACGGATGCGGACGCGATCATCTGTCCTAGCGGCTATGCGCGCGATCACGTGGTGCAAAGCTACGGCGTAGATGCAGCCAAGATCACGATCATTCCGCGCGGTATCGATCTAGTAAAATTTAATCCCAAAAATTTAGACGAGCGCTTCATCAAGGAATTTCGGCAGAATTTTAACCTTGCGCAGGATGATTTCATCGTCTCGGGCGTTGGGCGCATCACGCAGATTAAGGATTACAAAACCCTGATTCGCGCCGCGGCTTTGGCAAGCGAACAAAAGCTTAAAATTTTGATCGTAGGCGGAGTGCGAGCTGATCGCGACGAGTATTTTTCGGAGCTAAAATCGCTCGTAGCTGAGCTTGGACTGGACGAGCGCGTAATTTTTGCAGGCTCGCAGAGTAAGGTGGCAGAAATTTACTCGCTCTCGTCGGTCACGGTGAGCGCTTCGAGCAAGCCTGAGAGCTTCGGGCGCTCGATGGCTGAGGCGATCGCGCTAAACTGCCCCGTGATTGCGACGCGCCACGGCGGCGCGCTGGATATCGTAAGAGAGGGCGAAAACGGCTATTTTTTTGACGTAGGCGACGCGCAGGCGCTGGCGGGGCTGTTTGCCCCCGCGCGCGAGCTGAAATTTGACGGCTACGGCTACGTTTCGCAAAACTTCAGCCTAGAGCAGATGGTAGAAAAAACGATAAAGGTTTATGAGAGTTTAATATGAAAAAATTTTTTTACGAAAACGGCGCGCCTAGCGGATGGAGGATCGCATTTTTAACGCTGCTGCTTCTTTGGTGCGCGTCGCTGTTTTTCAAAAACGCGGTCTATCAGATCTCCTTTGTGGCGCTAAATTTACTCTTTTTGGCGCATCTATTGTATTTTAAAAACTACGCAATTCTAAGCGAAATTTTGAAAAAAACGAGATTTATCGCGATCTGCTTTGTCTGTTTAGTGGTAACGCTAGCGATCTCAAACCTCCTAAACGAGGCCGTGATCTCAAAAAAAGCGTGGCAGAGCACGCTATTTTTCGTCCTTCGATACGGCACGATATTTTTGGTGCTTTGTTATTTTTACAAGCTCAAATTTTTTGATGAAAACGCCGTTTTTGCCTTTTTGTTCGTGGGGCTTGGAATTTTATCGGTAAGCGTGATCTATCAGCTTGTAAGCAGCGCCGATGCGATCGTCTTTTCAAGCGACTCTGTTCGCGGCGGTCTTAGCGGATCGCTTTCGAACCGCAATATCTTAGGGCTTTTTATGGGCTTTGGGCTCTGCCTTAGCGCGGTAGCGATACGGCGGCCTTTAGCACTTAAATTTGCAGCTCTATTTTTATTTGCATTTTTTATGATCTTTTCATTTTCCAGAGCGGCGTGGGTCGGCGCGTTTTGCGCGCTTGTGTTTTACGGCGCGCTAAATTTAAAGAGCTTAAACAAAAAATACCTGCTTTTCACGGTGGGTTTCATCGCGCTTTTTGCCGTTTTACTCGCGCTTTCGCCGTCGTTTGAGCAAAGGCTAGCAGCGCTATTTAGCGGCAACTCCTCGGGTAGAACCGTGATTTGGAGCTATATTTTGGAAATGGCGCAGCAAAAGCCTATCTTGGGCTACGGACTGGGCTCATATATAAATTTGCCGGGCTCCCCGGTCCTTGAGCATCCTGAATACAACGCACCGCACAATCTATTTTTAGAAATTTTACTTTATAGCGGCGTGCTTGGCCTTATCTTTTACGGCGCGATCCTATTTAGCGTTTTTAAGGAGTGCATTCAAAGCAGGCAGTTTGGGGTTCTTACGCTTCTGATCTATCTTTTGATAGATTGCCAGTTCGATCACGGCGCGTATCTGTCGAAAGAAGCGCTAAGTCTGGCTACGATACTAAGCTTTTTGGCATATCGCGTAAGGATCGAGCGATGATCTACGCGGCGGTTTTGGCTTTTGCGGCGCTTTTTGCGTGGTTCTGCCTACGCTTTGCGTGGTGGGCGAAGGATCTGCCTTACGAGTATCCGCGCGTGCTGATGTATCATATGATCCGCGAGCATCTGCCAAAGCACGCCTCTAAATTTAACCGCCTGCGCGTAGAGCCCGCCGCGTTTGAAAAACAGCTTGCGTGGCTGAAGCGAAACGGCTTTACGAGCTACACTTTAAGCGAGCTTGCAAGCTTGGATAAAAAGCCCGCAAAGGCGGTTTGTATTACCTTCGACGACGGATACCGCGATAATCTCACGGGCACTCTGCCTCTTTTGCAAAAATACGGCTTTAAGGCGACGATTTTCATCGTGAACCGGCGCTTTGACGGGAATTGGGCGACCGATA
>NZ_CALHHT010000484.1 GCF_938031315.1 uncultured Campylobacter sp. | reverse complement strand
TGCGATCCAGAGCCTTGGCGATAAAATTTCCCTGCAGATAGTTAAATTTCAAATTGTTTAAGAGCCGCAGCGATAGCGCGTTTTCGACCCCTTGAGCACCCAGAGCGAATCCAAACTCCCGCTTTAGCTTGCCCGTGATCTCCACCATCGTTCGGATAGCATTTTTTTTCTTGCCTATGTCAAGGCAGAGCTCGCGGTCGATTTTAACGACATCGAAAGGCTGGGCGTTCAGGAATGGGATATTGCTTTTATTTGCACTATTAAGAGCAAATTTAACCCCAAGATCTGCATAACGCCCACGCGCAGGGGCGAATTCCTTAAAATTTTGCTCGCTAAAATCGGTTATCTCAAACATCAACTCGCCTTTTGCATTAGCTCTATCTCGCAAGCTGTGAGCTACGAAATCGTAAAATTCGTCGTTTGCAAGCACGGCTAAACTTACGTTTATAGAGCAGTTTGCACCCGTTTGAGCATTAAATTCCATCATCTTTGAAAACGCAAATTTTGAGATCGGCAACTCAAATCGAGGCTCGCTTAATATCTGCGCAAAATCCTGCGGGGCAAGAATTCCGCGCTTTCCGCGATCCCAGCGTAAAAGCAGCTCATATCCATAAATCTGTGCGCCGCTAATGATCGGCTGATAGAGCACGAAAAACTCCCCCTCTTCGATCGCCGCAGCAATCCCTTCCTCGCTAGGTTCATCTGCTTCGGCGCGCTCAAAGATGCAGTAGCGGTTTTTGCCGCTCGTTTTGGCGCGATACATCGCCCTATCCGCGCGCGATAAAAGTCCTGGAAAATCGATCTTTTCGCTGCCGTCGTAAAACGCCGCGCCCACGCTGATGCTCGCGCTAATCTCGTTGCCTTTAAGATTAAATTTCATCTTTGAAATTCCAAGCAATCGCTGCAAAAGCATATGCGCGGCCTGCTCGTCCTTTAGATCGCCGATGATGGCGCCGAACTCATCGCCGCCGAGGCGCGCCAAGATATCTCCCTTGCGCAGCAGCCCGCTCATCGCCTTTGAGATCGCTTGCAAAAACATATCGCCGACCTCGTGCCCGTAGGTGTCGTTGATCGCCTTAAAGCCGTCAAAATCGATGAAAAGCACCGCCATAAGCTTGGAATTTTCGCCCGAGTTTGCCGTAAATCTCTGCGCAGCCTTCATAAAATACACTCTATTCGGAAGCCCAGTAAGCGCGTCGTGGTGAGCAATCTTAGCTAGCTCGCTCTCCTTTTGCTTGATCTGCGAAATTTCGGTAAACATCAAGATGAAATTTGAAGTAAGCGAGAAATCGTCCTTGATCGCGATCGCCGTAAATAGCGCGGGGAAGGTGCCGCCGTCCTTTTTCAGCCCGTAAATTTCATCTTTGTAGGAAGTCTGCTTGCCGATCAAATTTTTTCCGATCTTCCCCATCACATCAGCCCCGCCCTCCGTAGGAGCGAAGAAATTTGGAATTTTGCCGATGGTTTGGCTTTCGCTATAGCCGGTGATTTCATAAAAGGCGTTATTAGCGCGCAGCACGCGACCGCTCTCATCTGTGATTAAGATCGCCTCTAGCGAGCGCGAAAAGACGTTGGCGTTTAAATTTAACTCCAGCTCCGTCTGTTTGCGCGAGCTGATATCTTCGAGCGTAGTTTTTACAAGGCGAGAGCGAGAGCCGTGCTTTTCGGTGACGTAGCCTTGCATACTGATCCAAGTATAGGCATTAGCGGCATTTCGCAGACGGAATTCGCAGCTAAAATCGCTCCTAAGCCCAGCGGTGCATTCGCGGATCATTTTATTGAAATTCTCTAAATCCGCGAAGTAAATTTCATAACTAAACTCCCCAAAGCTCATCGCAGTGTTTAGCCTTTTGCCGCGATATTTTAAAATTTTAAAGTAATTTTTATCAAACGACAGCGTCTGCGCATCAAGATCGATTAAGCAGGTGCAAAAATTCCTAGTCTCGATTACGGTGCGGTAAAAGTCCAAATCCTCCTGCAAGCCGCGGATCGCCTTAACATCGTTATCAATATTTTGAAAATAAAACGCAGCCCTGGCGGCGGACTTTTTGACATAGATGCTCACTTCGTAGCTATAGCGGATATTGTCATTGTGGCGAATTTTATAGCTTTGAGAAAAGCTTAGCTCTTCTGCGGGCATATCGGCTAAGCGGTTTAAAATTTCATTTTTAGCCTCATTCGCATCCTTTTCATCCAGCAAATCCCATAGCCTTATCTCGCCGCTTAAAAACTGCGCCGCTTCGTAACCCCAAAGCTCTTTTATATTTTTACTAGCATCTACGATCTTGCCCGAAGTGTAGTCAAACACGAGCGTAACGATAGGCGCGTGATTTAAATACTCATATTTTTGCTTAGTTTCATCGTAAAATCTGCGATATTTCGACGCATCCAGCACCACAAAAAGGGTTGAAATTTTACTTCCGTCGCGGATATAAGATTTTTTAACATAAAGGTCTTTGACGCCATTTTTGGTCTCTTGGCGGGTTACGACATAGTTTTCTTTGACATAGTTTGCGCGCTGGGTTTGATAGGCGTGATCGTAAAACGAGCCTGCTTGCAGCGCGAATATATTCCGTCCTACGACGTCATCGCCGTAAAGCTCGCGTGCGCCGTTGCTAGCGCTTTCGATCGTGCCTGCAACGTTATCGATGCTAAGCACCGAAAGGGAGCTGTATTTTAGCGCATCTTTAAAGCTGAGGCTAAAATCGCCGTGGCGCAAATTGGACTTCAAAACCTCATCTATGGATTTAGAAATTTCTAAGACGGAGTTCAGAGGATTTAGTGCTTCTATATCGCGAATTTTGGAGTGGTAATCCCCTTGGCGCAGAGCGTTTTGAACTGCCGCAAGCGGGATAAAAACGCGCTTTTTTAAAAACGTAAAATTTGAAATTAGAAGGATTAAATAAGCTAAAATCGCTGCTGCTAGCGCTACGACGATAAAATCGTCCGCGCCCAAAAAATAGCCGGCTCGTTCGCGAGCCATTACGAAATTATCCCCAAATTTCGCAAGATAGGCAAAGCTTAGCCCAGATTCGTCTTCAAAGCTTACCACTTCGCCTAGGCGCGAAAAATCAAAATCCTGCCCTAATATATCGGTTACGCTGCCAGGAGCGTTAAAAAATTTACCTTCGGCGTTAAAGACCAAAATATCTCCCAGCGAAGAGAGCCTGGCAATCGGCCTAGCGGTGTTGGCAAAACCTAGCAGATATGAATCAGCGTTTACGCGCTTGATTAAAAAATACCGCCACGCCCCATCCATCATCATATAGCGCGATACCCATTCATCCTTTTTTAGCTCGCTTGCGATATCCGCAAGTCGTATCTCGCCAAGATCCGAAATGCGCGCATCCGATGAAAAATGCGCCAAGCTCTCCTGTTCCGCACCGTGGGTACGCAGATAAAAAATAGCGTCAAATCTATGAGA
>NZ_CALHHT010000483.1 GCF_938031315.1 uncultured Campylobacter sp. | reverse complement strand
ATTTAGCACGGCGGTGCTTAGCATCCCGCACGCGCACGCAGGCAGCAGCAGCGCCGCATCGAGCGAACGCGCGTATAAAAAGTACGAGCCCAGCACGCTCAAAAGGCCAAAAAACAAAAACACGAAAACGTCGCCGAGCCCCTTATATCCGTATGCGCCGGCGCCCACAGTGTAGCGGATCGCAGCGTATATCGACGCGCCGCCTAGCGCCAAAAACAGTAGCACGAGATAAAACCGCTCGCCAAACGCCAAAACGCTTAGCGCGAGGCTACAAAGCGCCGAAAGCAGCGCCGTAGCGACGATGACGCGCTTCATCTGCTCGGCGCTCATCTGTCCCGTTTGGATCGCGCGGCGCGGCCCCAGCCTGCCATCGTCGTCGGTGCCTTTTACCGCGTCGCCGTAGTCGTTGGCGTAGTCGCTGAGCACCTGAAACAGCAGCGTCGTAAGCAGCGCCAGCGCGAAAATATCCGCTCTAAACGCGCCTGCGCCGTATGCCGCGCCGCTACCGAGCAGTACGCCCGAGACGCTAAGAGGCAGCGATCTAAGGCGAGCGGATGCGTAAAGAGCCTTTGCGGTTATCATTTTTTACCTTTTGTTGTTAGATTTATACGCCGAATTTACGGTGAACCCGAGATAAAATTTAGCGGAAAAACGCCAAAAATAATATAAATTTAGACTATTCGTAGAGTAAATTTTATTTAAATTCGCCTTTTTAATATAAATAGCGGTAAAATAGAGCCAAAAATTTTAGGAATTGTGATGAAAAAAGTTCTTACCGTTCAAGATATATCCTGCGTGGGCAAGGTTTCGCTGACCGTCGCCTTGCCGATACTAAGCGCGATGGGGATGAGCACAAGCGTGATTCCTACGGCGGTTTTATCGATGCATACGGGCTTTTCTGGCTATACCTTTTGCGATCTAAGCTCTCAAATACGCGCGATCATGGCGCACTGGAAAGACCGCGGAGTGGTATTTGACGGCGTCTACACGGGCTTTTTGGGCTCGGCGGCACAGATCGAGATTATGAGCGAGCTATTTGCTGAGTTCGGCGGCGCGGGTAAGACCATTTTGGTAGATCCTTGCATGGGCGATAACGGCGTGTTTTATCCGGGCTTTAACGAGGATTTTGCCCGTATGATGGCGCTTCTGTGCGCCAAGGCCGACGTCATCACGCCCAATATCACCGAGGCCTGCGCGATTACAGGCGTGCCGTACCGAGAGGATGCGGATAGGGATTTCATAATGGATCTGCTTGCAAGGCTTCGAGAACTGGGCGCTAGACAGGTTATTTTAAAGGGTATCGGCTACATCGCCGATCAGTGCGGGGTTTTCAGCTACGATGCGCGCACGGGCAGGACGAACGAGTATTTTCACGAGCTGCTGCCGGTTAAATTTAACGGTACCGGCGATATTTTCGCCGCCGTAGCCTTCGGCGCAATAATGCGCGGCAAGTCGCTGGAAACCGCGGTTCGAATCGCTGCGGATTTCGTCGTCAGCACGATCAAAGAGACGATGAGCGACGAGGAGCGTAAGGACTACGAAGGGGTCGATTTCGAGGTCGTAATCCCCGAGCTCATAAGAAAAATTTAGACGCTTGAAATTCCGAGTCCTCGGAGTTTTTGCATTATTTTAGAATTTTGCCGAGTAAAATTTTAAATTTGAATTGCTGCGTGAAAGCCGGTCGCGCAAGGCATAGCTTAAATTTTATCGCCGTAAATTTTAAAATTTACGCGGCGCGGTAAGATACGGCGCTATAAATCTATCCGTAAATTTAAAACGTTTTGTGCTTTGGCTGTGCGTTTGATGGAATTTTTGCCCAAATTTAAATCTAAATTTTCTGCGAGTTCTAGCTTTTTAATCGGCAAAATTTCATTTTCTAGGCTTTCTAGGCGCGGGTTTAAATGACAGATCTGCGCACTTTTCTTGACGGGCGGCTTGGCTAGTTCCGCTTTCTAAAGATTCACGATTCAAGCGGAAAAAGGCGGCGGAGTATGAGCTTGCCCAGAGATGCCGTGCGATTAAATTTATAATTCAAAATCGCGGCGCGCCTTTAAATTTAAGATAAAATTTGCGTGAAATTCTATCTTTCAGGCGCCTTTCAAACCGCGCCGCATTAAATTTAGAGCCTAGAGCATCTGCCGAAACATCTCGATCTGCTGTTTAATTAACTCCTTCAT
>NZ_CALHHT010000482.1 GCF_938031315.1 uncultured Campylobacter sp. | reverse complement strand
CACACGGCGCCTACCACAGCGCATAGAAAATAAAGCGCGGCTCTTGCATAATCGCCGCCTCTAAAAATTTTAAGCGACCGCAAAATTTTAAAATTTAAAAGCAGCCTTCGATTAAGCCGATTTTTATAAATTTGGATTTGCTTTGTAGCAGCGCAATCTGGTGAGCAAGGCGCAACTATAAGTTACGCAGCTAGCTTTACGTCAGCTGCTTAAACATTTCGATCTGCTCCTTCGTAAGCTCGATCAAATCATCGTTTGCATATTTAAGCGATGTCTCCAGGCTTGCGATGAGCTCCTTACGGACGAAGCTCACGCTAAAAAGCGTCGCCCAAAATCGCGCTCCGCTGCCCGTGCTCGGATCTTCTAAGACCGCTCTAAGCGCAGCTACCGCAGCAGCATCGTCCGCCGCGCCCAATACCTCGTCCACGAGCGGATATTCACCTGCGCCGTCGCCCTCGTTTAGCGAGCGCAAAAGCGGCTCAAGCGCCTCGTCGCAGGGATTATCACGCAAAAACTCCCGTACCGCGCGAAACTCTGCCGCGAGCTGATCCGAAAGCTGCGCAGGCATCGGCTGATGAAGTCTCAAAAAGTCTAATGCCGTTTGCTTGTCCATAAAATTCCTTTTAAATGATATGCGCGATTGTAGCTAATTTTGGATTGCAAAGAGATAAATTTACTCTAATTTATCAGCCATTTCCGTCATAAATTCTCAATGATCTTAAATAATTAGACAGTGGTTTTTAGGCGCGATTTTCGATGGGCTTTGCGGATTGCAAAATAAAATTCCAAAATTTTATGCAAATAAAAAAGCCCCCGCGAAGTGCAGGGGCTTACAAGCTTGATCTGTTTAGTCCGGCAAAATTTAGCAGACTAAGAGGGATTATTCCTCGATCTTGCCGGTTTTGATGCGGCGCTCGTAGATTTCGCGCATCTCTCTAATGTCGTTTTTGACCTCGAATACGCCGTGCCAATGCGAATAATCAGGTCCGCCCATTAGCGCGCCCTGGCGCATTCTGCGACCCTCGTGGTGCCATGAAACATAATAGATTCGCTGAAACGCATCCGCCCAAGGATCGTCTTTTAGGAGTTTCTTTTCCTTAAGCTCTTTTAGCATCTTAGTCGCTTCGTCGTTGTAAACGTTATATAGAAGTACCTGTTTATCGCCCACCTCAAAGAAATTATTCGTGTGGGTGCTTGCGTGGCACTCTTTGCAGACTTGCTTCATCTCCGCACGCGCTGCCTCAGGACCGTTTAGGTTACCCGCCAAAGGATTGCCGACGTTTAACTTGCCGGTATTTAAAAACTCGCTTACCGCGGTCTCATTACCGCCGGTGCGTAGATTGCTCTTAGGCTGCCACAAATTCCACTTCAAGCGTTGAGATACATTGTGAGTGGAGTTTAGATCGCCCACACCGCCGCTAATATGGCAGGTCGCGCATGTAGGGGCGCGGTAGTCAGGAACTGCCCAAGTACCAGGAGCGCTGTCAAATTTCCATTCATTGCCTTCGGCGTTAAATACGTGTCCGTGCATTGAGTTGTTGTAAATTTCGATATCCGGATGATCAGGTCCTAAGTGGCAAGATGCGCAAGCAGCAGGCTTACGAGCTTCAGCAATCGAAAATTTATGACTCGAGTGGCATGATTTGCATCCGCCTACGCTACCGTCCGGATAAACCGTACCGATGCCGTAAACGGGCCAGGTCTCTTTGGTAGGCTTGTTATGCTCATCCATTTTAATGACGCTACCGTGGCATTGAGAGCAGCCGGTAATATCAGGCGCGTGTTTAAGATCAGGGATATCACGTCCTTCGTAGTGATACATTAGATCAACCATTCCTTTGTTGGCTTGCATCTGCATAGCGCCTCTTGCGTGACCGCTGTTTTCAAACTCTTTAACCTCGTTACTGTGGCATTTGGCACAGGTTTTAGGGCTAACTAGCACCGAAATATGATTGTCTGTGTCTTTCGGATGCGGCTCTTTAGCTGCCATAGGGCTATCTGCTGGCTGCGAGTGGCAGTCGGTACAGCTAACGCCTACGTGAGCGTGGCGGCTCATCTTCCAATCCGCAACGACGCCCGGAGTTTTTTCGGCATGGCACTCGACGCAGCGTCTAGCTAGCGGCGTAAGCTGCCTATTTACCTTTAAATTTCCCGTTAAATTAATATTTACGGCGTTGCTTAAATTTGCATCCATGGCTGCCATCGCGCCGTGCTCGGCGCTCGGCGCTTGGGCAAATGCAAATGTTGCGATACAGGCTATTAAAATAGCGACTTTTTTTAGCATTGCTTCTCCTTTACTTGGTTTTGTTATTTTCTAGGTTGTATTTATCCCAATATTTGGTGATCTCTATACCCATATTTTTGTGACCGACGTTTTCGTGGCACTGCACGCAGGTTTTGCCGGTAGTGCCCGCGAAATAATCCCTATGCGCGAGCCAGGCTTTATCTACCTGGTTGTTTTGCTCCTTTAAATTTCGGTGGCAGCTTAGGCAGCCACTCTCATAGACGAAATGATTTCGTTCCTTGCGCTTGTCTTGCCAGTCGATCTTATCGGCATCGGTAAAGACCGTCTTATAGACATCATTTGCGGAGGTTAGAGCTTTGGTCCAAAGATACATAAAGGTATTTTCATGAGAGACGTGACAGGCGACGCAATCGGCCTTGAAGCCTTGCGGGTTATTGCCGCCGTGAACATCGTTGTGAAATGCGTTTGCCATCGGCTGCATCGTGTGACAGGATACGCAGAATTTATCGGTGCCCGTAAGGTGAACCATCTCCGCAATCCCAAGAGAAAGTATCATTCCTATAAGCACACAAGCGCCCACGAGCAGCACAAGAGTTTTCTTTTTCATAGGTTTCCTTGATTTTAAAATTTCTTCGCAAAATTTTTAGTATTTGATAATTCGAAAAGTGGTATTTTATTATAAAAAGATTAAAAACCGCTTATTTTCTAGCCTTTTGTTAAAATTTATTAAATGAAGATAAAATTTTAAACTAAGTTTTTAGTTTAACGGAATATAATCCATTAAAATTTCAATACAAGGAGAGATAATGAAAACGATCCAAGCGGCTGAGATTACAAAAGTAGTCAGCGAGCTTTGCAAAAAAGCCTGTTATCACGTTACGCCCGACATGCGCGCGGCGTTTGAGAAGGCGCGCGAGAACGAGACTTCGTCTATCGGCAAGGATATCTTGGGCAAGCTTTTGCAAAATGCCGATTTGGCGGCGAAAGAGGTCGCGCCGATCTGCCAAGATACCGGTATGACGGTGGTTTTTGTCGAACTCGGTCAGGACGTGCATATCGAGGGCGGATATCTGGAGGATGCTATCAACGCAGGTGTTGCGGACGGCTACGTAGGTGGCTATCTACGCAAATCCGTGGTCGCAGAGCCGCTTTTTGAACGAAAAAACACCACGAACAATACCCCTACGGTCATCAATACCCGCATCATCCCCGGCGACAAGCTTAAGATCAAAGTAGCTCCGAAGGGCTTTGGCAGCGAAAACAAATCTGTGCTAAAAATGCTCGTCCCCGCAGACGGCATCGAGGGGGTAAAAAAGGTATTTTTAGAGGCGGTCAAATACGCAGGCCCTAACGCTTGCCCTCCTATGGTCGTAGGCGTCGGTATCGGCGGCACGATGGATAAGGCGGCGCTTTTAGCCAAGCAAGCCGCGGTTCGCTCGATCGACAGCAGAAATCCCGACGAGCGCTACGCCAAGCTAGAGGATGAATTATTGGAGATGGCACGCGCTACGGGCGTCGGTCCGCAGGGTTTGGGCGGCATAAATACCGCCGTTAAGGTAAATGTAGAGTGGTATCCGACCCACATAGCAGGGCTTCCGGTCGCCGTTAATATCAACTGCCACGCGGCTCGCCATGCCGACGCCGAACTATAAGGAGGAAATTATGTCAGAAGTTAAAAGAATTACCGCACCTTTCGATAAAAGCGTAGTAAAAAGCCTAAAGGCGGGCGATAATGTCCTAATCAGCGGCACCATCATCGCAGCTCGCGATGCCGCGCACAAGGCTCTAACCGAAACCCTCGCTCGCGGCGAGAAGCTACCCGTAAACTTAGCCGGCGAGACGATATATTATCTGGGACCAACCCCTGCCAAACCGGGCCAGGCTATCGGTGCTGCGGGACCTACGACTAGCGGACGCATGGATAAATATACTCCTACGATGATAAACGAAGTAGGCATCAACGGCATGATCGGCAAGGGCTACCGCAGCGACGCCGTCGTCGAAGCGATGAAAAAATCTGGTTGCGTCTATATGGTCGCCATCGGCGGTGCGGGCGCGCTGATTAGCCAAAGTATCAAAAAATACGAAGTGCTAGCCTATCCCGAGCTCGGCCCCGAGGCGGTCGCGCGACTTACCGTCGAGGATTTCCCCGCTATCGTAGCGATCGACAGCGAGGGCAATAACTTCTACGAAGTAGGTCAGGCGCCCTATGGAAAAATCTAAATTTTGCTAGCGGTGTCCGCGCTGTGCTTTTTGCGGCACGGGCGTCCGTAAATTTATCTACGTTCGCTCACGGGTGCCCGTAAATTTCGAGGCATAAACTACGGCGTCTATTTTGCGAAATTTTACGGCGTGGCGCAGTGAAATTTTATAGCGAAATTTAAATCGTGTTCGTAAAATTTTGTCTCCATTTGCGGCATGGAATTTTTAGAATTTCGCGCCGCTTAAATTTATACCGCAATCCCGTCTTCGCTCCATTTAAACAATCCGCCGTTAAAATTTAATCGCAAATTTATCCAAACCGAAATTTTAAAATTTCGGCGTCGTTCGTAAGCAAATTTAAAGCCCGCAAGCGTCATAATCCATCTCAAATTTAAAAGGAGCAAAATGAGCGCAAGCGAGCTGGAGCAGATCAGGCTGGAGCTTTTGTATAAGGCGAAAAGAAATATGATCTTAGCGGCGGCGTGCATGCTATTTTACGGCGCGTTTTTGTTATACAAGCTACGCGACGGAGGAGAGATGGTAGATTTGTTGTCTCTTATCGGATTATTCGCGGTTGTTCTTATAGTAGCCGTTTTGTGCGATAAAAGCTCCATAAAAGCTAAGATAATCTACGCTGCCTGCCTTTTTGCTATGAGCCTATTTCTAAACGATTTACAAAATCGCCCCATGATTTCCAAATATATCTTACTCGCGATTATAACTTTAATCTTGGCTGCTTCGAGCTTATTCGTATTGTTTAGAGGCTTTAAACAAGATTATTCGGTAAAATTTCAGTGCGCCTTTAAAGAGCATTATCTAATGCCTTATTTCAAGGCGTTCGGCTATCGATACGATATTGGAGGCAGTATCGATCCCGCCAAGCTTAAGCTCTCGGGGCTCTTTTTTCGACTAGATAAATTCAAAGGCGGCAACGACAGGGTCTCGGGCGTTTATGACGGCGTGAAGTTCGCATTTTGTGACGTAAGTTTATTTAATAGATTTTCGGAAAGCGAAATCCTCGGCACCTTTTTCTACGCGGAATTTAACAAACGCATAAGTGCCAAAACCCTGATTTTTCCCGCTCGCGCCGGCGCGCCGAACACCCTCGGGCTAAAAAAGATAGATATGGACGATGCGGAGTTTAACGCTACCTTCGCCGTGTATTGCGAGGACGCGGCGGGCGCGATGTATATTCTAACGCCCGCCTTTATGCGGAGGCTCTTGCGCTTCGCAGGTGCCGTAGCCGCGCCCGTTAGCCTTAGCTTCGCAGATAGCAAAATTTACATTTTCGTAAATACGGGGCGCGATAATTTCGAGCCCGACATCGACGAAAGCGTGCTACGCCGCGACCCTGCCGCGCAGCTCAAGCGCGAGCTTTCGCACTTTTTAGCGATCGTAAAAAACCTAAAACTAAACGAAAGAA
>NZ_CALHHT010000481.1 GCF_938031315.1 uncultured Campylobacter sp. | reverse complement strand
GATCTATGAAATTTTACCCTTGTGGGGGAGATCCCCGCGGGCAGGGTCGCTAGCTACGGACAGATCGCGCTCCTGATCGGGCTGCCTGCTCACTCGCGGCTCGTGGGGCGCGTGCTCTCGCAAGCAGAGCTCTACGGCGACTACCCGTGCCACCGCGTCGTAAACCACGCGGGCGCTTTGGCGGCGAGCTTTGCGGCTCAGCGCGAACTGCTAGAAGCCGAAGGCGTGAAATTTAGAGGCTAGCGCGCCCGTATGAAAAAGCACCGCTGGGAGTGCTAGGCATGGAATTTTATTGCCCCTGTGCGGTGCGGAATTTACGGATCGTTTGAAGCGCGAAATTTTGAATTGTCCGAGACATGGAATTTTAACTTATAAAATTTTAGATCCGCACTGATTTAAGCGGCGGAGCAGGGTGCTGCCGATTGCTAAGAGCCTGCGAGCTTTATTTGCTTGTAGATGCGGCGCAAATCATCATGCGCGAAAAGATAGAATTTTATCTTTTTTACGCGGCGGCTTGAAACGCTGCACTAAGCGGCTCTTTGGCAATCAGCCCCGCCGCAGTTTTACGAAGCAGGCGCGACGCCGCCTATTGGTTTTCTTGTCGCGAGCTTTGTCGCGCCCGTTTCGACGCCGCTTGTAGATTTTAGCTATCGCAAATTTTGCAGCGACCGAACTATCCGTCCTCGGCGCGTTAAAAATTTTAAATCGATGCGGCTTCTGCGGGAAGCGGAGAAAAAGCGGCGAAATTTTAAAATTTGTTCAATCCGCTCTATGAGCGCATCGGTGCGGGATGTTTTGCGGTGCGTCGATTTGAGTTTCGGGCGGTGCGCCGTTTGAGCGGCGTAGCTAGGCTCATTTAGCAATACGGCTCGCAACGCTTATCGTCCTTTTGACGGCAGGCCCCATCTTGCGCAGCTTTGCTATCCGGCTAGCTTTTTGGGCCTTGGGCGCGCTACCGCATTCTTACGGCGCGGTGCTATTTGAAGGGGCGTGAAAAGCCCTCGCATATCGACGCCCCCTGGCTGCAGCAGCTTTATTTTTCTATCGATGCCGCCCGCGTAGCCCGTGAGGCTGCCGCACGTGCCTACGACGCGGTGGCAGGGGATGATGATTGAGATTTCGTTGTGCCCTACGACGCCGCCCACGGCTTGCGCGGACATCTTCGCTAGCCCGCGTGCTGCGGCGATTTCGCGCGCGATCTGCCCGTAGGTCGTGGTATTGCCGTATGGAATTTTAAGCAAAATCTCCCACACGGCGCGCCTAAACGCCGAGCCCAGGGGATTTAGAGCGGGCGTAAAACCGGGCTCGCGTCCGCTAAAATACAGATCGAGCCAGCGCCTAGTTTGATCGAAAACAGCCAGGTTTTTTCCTCGAAGTATCCGCTTTGCTCGTTTTGCTCGTTCGTGCAGAATTTTCCGCTCGCGCCTTGCACCGAAAGATTGGTGGCGCGAGGTTTTTCCCCGCATCATAAGCCGCAAAATCGCGCGTGAAGAATTTTCCGCTCGCTAT
>NZ_CALHHT010000480.1 GCF_938031315.1 uncultured Campylobacter sp. | reverse complement strand
CCACCGCCTTTGCCTGATCCGCCGCGAGCCCAAAACCGCCCGTGAAATAGACCACGCCCGCATTGTGGCAGCTCTTGGCATAGCCCAAATCGCAGGCCTTAACGTAACGCTGCGCGGCGGCAACGAAGTCCCTGCTTAGGCGCCCTCGCTGATACAGGTTGCCTAGCTTGTGGCAGGCTATGGCGACGTTTTTATCGCACGCTGCGGCATAAAATACGCCCGCTTGCGTCGCATTGCCCTCGCCGTCGTATAGGGCTCCCAAATCAAAGCAGCTATCTTTCTCGCCCGCCTCGTAAGCCTTAGCAAGAGCAAGTTTGGCGCCTTCGTAATCTCCGCGGGAGAGCTTGTCGCGCCCCAGCTGCGCGCAGCTTACGCCATCGCCGCGGTAGCATTTAAACGATAAAACGGGCGACGGCAAAAAAAGCACCATAACCAAGACGCAAACGGCGATAGAAAGCGCCGCTATGTCGATGATCTTTCTCATATCTATCCTTTTTGCGACGATGCGCCGCGGGGCTTAAGGAGTACTCTTGCAGGCAAATCCCGCCCGAGTAAATTTCGCGGATGAAATTTTGCCGCCTTAAAGCTCTACTTTAAAAATTTTGCCTAGAGTTTTCACGCCGTAAAATTTTAAAATTTCAAAATTCCGCAAGCGGTAAATTTGCAGCCGAATTTAAATTTTACGAACAGCGCAGTAGCGATACCGCAAAACAGCTCGTAAAATTTTTAAAATCGAAATTTTACGAGCTGTAAATTTAGAACTAGCCTTAAAATTTCTTAGAAGTAAAATTTCGCTTTGTATTTTAAATCATAAAATTTCGTTCGTGAGATTTAGGGCTATCGGCGCGAAATGTAGCCCGCGCGGCTACATCTTCTCTTTCGCGCTTAGGCCCATCAGAGCAAACGCCGTGCGGATACTAAGCGCCACGAGCGCGAACAGCTTGAGCTTCGCATCCTCGTTCTCGCTGCCTACGACGCGGTTTTCGTTGTAGTATTTGTGAAAGTCCGCCGCGAGCGCCTTTAGAAAATCTGGCAGCTTCTGCAAGCCGCGCGAATTAAATGCGTCGTTTAAAATTTCATTCAAGCCAAGCGCCGCAAAAGCTAGGCCGAGCCCCGCTTCATCCAGCGTGCCGAAGTCCGCGCCCAGGACATCCGCCTCGCGCTTGCCCGCTTTGGTAAAAATTTGATTGACCCGCGCGTGGGCGTAGTTGATGTAAAAGATCGGATTGCTGCTGTCCTCGCGCGCGAGCTCGTCCACGTCGAACTCAAGCGGCGTCTCGCCCTTTTTGCTGATGAAGATAAATCGCATCGCGTCCCTGCCGATCGCAGCGAGCACGTCGCTCATCAAAATCGCGTTGCCCGCGCGCTTGCTCATCTTGTAAGTCTGCCCGTCTTTGAGCAAATTTACCATCTGCATTAGGATGATCTCGAGCCTGCTTTCGTCATAGCCCAGAAAATGCACGGCAGCCTTTAGACGCGCGGTGTAGCCGTGGTGATCGGCTCCCCAGATGTTGATGCAGCGCTCATATCCGCGCTCAAATTTGTTGTTGTGATAGACGATGTCGCCCGCAAGATAGGTCGGGCGCGCATCCTCGCGGATGACGACGCGATCCTTTTCGTCGCCGAGCTGCGATGAGCGGATCCAAATTTTGCCCTCCTGCTCATACATCTTGCCGCTGCGCTCAAGCTTCTTAATCGTAGGCTCAAGCTCGCCGTAGAGGCTCTTTTCGCTAGCCCAGTTTTGGATATGGATGCCTGCGTCTGCGAGATCTTTTTGGATGATCTTTAACACTTCGTCTTTAGCAAACTCCGCAAGGATCAAAACGCGCGATTCGTCGCGGAAAATTTCATCGCCAAATTGGGCGCGCGCAAGAGGGATGATCTCGTCGATATACTCGCCGCGGTAGTATTTCTCGGGGTAGCTCACGTCCTCGCCCGCAAGCTCGCGCGCACGAAGTGCGATCGAAGTGCCCAAAAGCTCGATCTGATTGCCCGCGTCGTTGATGTAGTACTCGGTATCGACGCGGTGCCCCAGATAGCCTCCGATGCGTGCAAACGTATCGCCGTAAACGGCGCCGCGCACGTGCCCGATATGAAGCGGACCGGTCGGATTGGCGCTGATGTATTCAAGCAGAATTTTTTGCGGCATAGCGGCGGAATTCCGCGCCTCATCGCAATTTGATGCTGCGATGGAATTTGACGCCTCTTCGAAATTCTGCGAAATAAAATTTTGGCTAGCGGCGGAATTCCGCGATTTAGCGGCGTCATTGCCGCTCGCAGCTAGATTTGCAGCGGAGCCTTTGCTAGCAGGCTCACTCACGCAAAGCTTTTCCGAAGCCGGTAAAATTCCGGCTCCGAGTTTCGCGTCGTTTTTCGCAAAATCGCCGCCCAGGCCAAGAGCATTTTCAGCAAGAGCGCCCAACACGGCGGGCTTTAGGTGAAAATTTAGATAGCCGTTAACCGCCGTCGCGCTTAGAATTTCGCTATCTTTAAATTTAGCCGCAAGTTCCTCGGCGATGAGCTTAGGCGCCTTTCGCAGCTCTTTAGCCAGCGCAAAAGCCTCGGGCGAGGCGTAATGGGCCAAGCTTTTATCTTTGGGTTTTTCTAAAACGACTTTGCGAGATAAAATTTTAAAAATTTCGTTTAAGACTAAATTTTTCAAATCCCTTACGCCTTTTTATTATCGCTAATTTCGGCGTCTCTAACCTCTTCCTCGGCCTTTTTCTCGACCTTTTCAGGCGTGTCGTCCTCCATCTCTTTTTTGAAGGTCTTAATGCCCTTGCCTACGCCCTTTGCGAGCTCCGGGATCTTTTTAGCTCCGAAAAGCAACACGATGATCACTAAGATAATTAGCAGTTGTTGAACGCTTACGCCCATTTTTTCTCCTTTAAATTTTCCAAATTTCGATTAGCTTGCCTATGTCGCGGCTTGCCGTTTCTAGTTTGATAGTTTTGTAGATTGATCTTAAATTTTCATACGCCGCTTCTAGGCGGTCGTTTATTATGAAATAATCATACTCGCCTAGGCGCTCCATCTCCTCTTGCGCGTTTCGCAGGCGCAAAGCAATATCGGCGGGATCATTATCGCCACGAGCACGCAACCTATCCCTAAGCTCCGACAAGCTCGGCGTAGTAATAAATACGCTAGTAAGCTCGCTTTTAGGCACTTTGCTACGCACGATCTCATATCCTTGCACATCGATGTCAAAAATCACGATCTTACCCCGCTCAAGCTCGCTTGTAACGGCTTTTAGCGAAGTACCGTAGTATTTGCCATGAACTAACGCCCACTCTAAAAACTCTCCGCGATCGATGCCTGCGCGAAACTCGCTCTCGCTTATGAAATGATAATTTACGCCGTCCATTTCGCCGGCTCTCATCTCGCGCGTCGTAGAGGAGATCGAGAAGTATATCTGCTCGTCAAATTCTGCGATAAGACGCTTTATAAACGTGCTTTTGCCGCTGCCGCTAGGACCGGAGACGAGCAAAATTTTGCCTTTCACTATCTATCTCCAAACGATATGTCGATATTGATCTTAAAGTCCTTCAGCGCGTCCTTAGCATCCTTACTGCCCGCAAATTTCTCGATCGTGTTTGCGATGCCCGCTTCTAGATCATCACGCAACTTGGTTTTCAGCTCCTCAGCGCTCGGTTTTTTGCTATGCTCGTTGCGCAGCGGCTCGCTTTTGACGCTGGGCTCCAACTCGCTTGCCATAAGGCTGGCAAACTCCGCCGCAGCCGAAGCGGCAAGCTCATTCGGTATAGCTTGCGCGCCAAATTTCATCTCATTTACCTGCTCGGACGCGCCGAATTTATGCGTTTTAAATTCTGCGCGCTCCGAAGGCTTTGATATAGGCTTTGAAGCATTAAATTTTATCTGCTGCGCGGCGCTCTTTGCGGGCTTGCCGGATTTAAATTGCTCGCTATCTGCGGAGTTTGCGGCAAACGAGTTTGCAAAATCGCCCTCCATAGCGCGCAAAAATCCGTCCGCAAACCCGCTGGCAACGCTATTGGCTTGCTCGCTTTGCTTCGGTAAATCTGAGGCATCTAATATGTGCGGCAAGTTTAGCTCCGAAAAATTTGGCGCAGGAGTAGAATTTGTAGAAGCTACGAAATTCGCGGAAGCTGCGAAATTTGCGCCAATTGAATTCCATGCTTCATTATGAGCAGACATAGGCGCATTCTGTGCAAGTCCGCTAGTAAATTCCATGCTTTGAAACGGAACGGCGTTATAAAGATTTTCGCGAGGTATATCGCCCGCACCCGCTAACGCAATCGGCGTATCTGAAGCGACCTCGTATTGAGACGAAATTTGCGTTTTTTGAAAATCCGTAGCCGTTTTATTTTTATCATGCGCAGATCTTTTCTCCTCTTTTTCATCGGAAGCAAACGCAGCCGCGGCAAAATTATCATATCCGCCAAACTCCTCCACGGGCATGCCAGCGCTATCGAAAAGCCTGGAAAAATCCATATCAAATCCACTGTTAACAGGCGCGCCAGCTGCATCTTGCACTACTTGCGAGGCAGAATTTTTTTCATCTGTTTTATAGGCAAATGAGCCGTCTACTTCATGCTGTTTAAGCGCAACGTTCGCAGAGTCTTTCGTTTCCTCTAGATTAGGCGCAACGTCTGCCTTTTTTTCAACAGCAGTTTCATTAGAGCTATCAGCTCTTTGCGGCTCGTCTTGCTGGGCAAGCGGTAAAGTTTCGCTTGCCCGTGTGGTGGAAATTTCATCTTCTATTTGCGATTTATTTGTTTTGAAATTCTTAGGATTTTCATCATCTAGCGCCGCTAGAGCTATCGGAGCGTCATCCTTTGCGAGCGAAATTTCGCCCTGAGGCGCGTTATTATTTTCAGCGGGCTCACTTGTGCCGATACTATTTAGCGGCACATCCTCAGGGATATCGCTAGCAGCTAAGTTTAGAGGCATATCGTCTGCGATATTATCCGCAATCTTTTCTGCGACGGCGTTAAGCGGCGTGTCATCGGCGATGGTGTCCGCAAGAGCTGCTTCATCTGCAAGCTGCGAGAGCGGAATATCATCTGCGATCTCGTCCGTGCGCGGCATATCGCCTACCAACTGCGAAAGCGGCACATCATCTGCAATCTCGGGCGCTATATCGTTTGCCAGCTGTGAAAGCGGTATATCCTTGCCGGAGTCATAAAAGCTATCCACAAGCTCTTCAAAATTACTGCCCGAAGCGGAATTTGCCTGGTCAATCGCATCGATCTCTTTCATCACAGAGCTTGCATCGGCAAATTCTTTCGCCATTTTTTCTTTAGCCTGCACGCTCATATTTTGAACCGAAAATTCGCTAATAAACGTAATGAGCTCAAGCGGCGAAAAAGGCTTAGTAAGGGTATATCGCGCTCCTGGCACCGAGACATTTTTAGGCGTCAGAAACAGCGTCTTATTAAGATCAAATTTTGAAATATCATCGCCATCTTCATAATTTTTTATCGTCAAATCATATTCACTCTCGTCTGCACTATATGCTACCAGGTCCGCACCGATGCGCTCGCAGCAAATATTTACGACACTTGCAACCTGCTCATTGTGATTGTCAAGTAGAATTTTCATTTATGACCTTTTAGAAAGAATTTGGGCTATTGTAAGATATTTTTGGTTATTAATTGCTTATATTTCTGCTAAATTTCGATCGTTTATGCGATAAACTTTGCTGCATTTTTGCGCCAAGCCCTCATCGTGCGTAACCAAAACTAGCGCGCCGCCGCTGTGCGAAACGTACTCAAAGATCACGTCCATGACCTCGTTTGCGGTATCCTTGTCTAAATTTCCCGTAGGCTCGTCGGCGAAGATTATGCGCGGCTTTTTGCAAAGTATGCGAGCGATGCTCACGCGCTGCTGCTGTCCGCCGCTAAGCTCGCCGACGCCTTGAGCAAGGGTATTTTCTATCTTAAGCTTTTTTAAAATTTTCTGATCTATCGCATTATTCGTAAGTTTGGCGGCGAGTTCGATATTTTCGCCGGAGGAAAAACCCTTAAAAAGGTAGTGGGATTGAAATATTATGCCGAAGTCGTTGCGGCGGATTTTAAGTCTCTCATCGGAGCTTAGCTCGTAAATACTGCGCCCGCCGTAGATCACTTCGCCCGAGTTCGGTTTTAAAAGCGTGCATAAAATATGAAGCAGGGTCGATTTGCCGCAGCCGCTAACGCCCAAAATAGCGATACTCTCGCCCTCCCCAACGCTTAAGCTTACATTTTCAAAGAGCGTATAATCATACGCGTGAGTAAGATTTACGCCCTTTAGAAGTTCCATATTTAGCCGATTTGAGCCGCTACTTCGGCAGCGAAGTCTTCGCTCTTTTTCTCTAGGCCTTCGCCCACTTCGAAGCGGACGTATTTTACGATCTCGATCTTGCCACCTAGTTTTTTAGCTTCTTCCTCGATAACCTGCTCGACGGTTTTCTTATCGTCCATTACGTAAAATTGCCCTAGCAGCGTGAGGCGCTGATCGATTTGAGTATTGTCGGCGATGAAGCGATCGATCTGACCCGGTAAAATTTTATCCCAAATTTTTTCAGGCTTATTTTGCTTGCGAAGCTCGTCTTTTAAAGCTTCGATCTCTTTGGCTAAAATTTCATCGCTTAGATGCGCGCGCGAGCCGAACTGCGGGATCTTATGAAGGGGCTTACCTAAGCGCACAAACTCCTCATTTTCCTTCTCAAACTCGCCTTTAAGAGCTAAAAATTCCTTCTCGATAAAATCAGGGTCAAGCTCTTTATAGCTGATAACCTGAGGTTTCATCGCGGCTGCATGCATGCAGAGATTTTTTATAAGCTCCTTCGCACCCTCCGCAGTTCGCTCGCTGTCACAAGCTGCTGCGATGATTACACCTACGCGACCGTTTGAGTGCAGGTAGCCGTTTACCACGCCGTTTGCGCCCGCCTTAATCGTCTCAAATCTTCTAACGACCAAATTTTCGCCGATCGTAGCAATCTGGCTTTTTAGATGCTCATCAAATTTAACGCCATCGATGATGCTGGAATTTAGCTCATCAATGCTGCTAATGCCCTTGTTTTGGATATGTAGAGTAGTATTTTTAACTAAATTTATAAAATTTTGAAATAAAGTTTCTTTAATATTTATTAAAGATTCTTTCTTTTCTTCACTCATTTTATCATTACTAAAACTTTCTCCTGCAACCTTGTAATCCCCTATATGTAAAGTATTTACTGTAATTCCTAAATTAGCTAAAATATTTTTAAAATAAGGTTCTTTATATTCATAACCACGAAAGTATAAACAAGATTGTTTAGTATTTAACATATAGATTTTATTTGCAAGTAAGGCAACTTGATAAGAATACTCATCAAAAGTTGTTCCTATTGCAATAATTTCTTTATTAACTGATAATTTTTCAAAAATTTTTTTTATTTCTTCAATATGAACTCTTGATAAATCAACTTCATCAATATCAATTATTATTTTTTCAATTTTTTTATCATTAACTAAATTTTCTAAGGCTTTTAAAAGTGCTTCATGAGATAAAGTTTTATTGATAGATATAGTAGATATCATATAATCTTCTACAAGCTCATTTAAATTAAAAACTACTGTTTTAATTCCCTTTAAAGAAACTTTATCTTTATTTTTTAACTTTCCTAAAATAAAAAGAATAGGAATAAGAAGAACAACTATAACAACTATTGAAACAATAACTGCTTGTAACAATGCAGATAAAACGAACATATAAACCTCCACAAACTATTTTACTATATTTTTCATATTTAAATAACTTAATGCAATTATAGTTTTTGAATCTTCAAAACTAAAAATATTTATTTCATTTATAGGTATTCTAACAATTTCAAGAAATTCATTTTCATCAAGATGTTGATGAGTTTTCTCTAAATCACTTGCATAAAATAAATGATATTGTCCTGCATTTACCCCTGCTGAATTATAGTAAGTACATATCTTTTCTAATTTATTTGCTCTATAACCAATCTCTTCTTCAAATTCTCTTTTAGCAGCTTCAAGAATATCTTCTCCCTTTTCAACTAAACCTGCTGGAATTTCAAGAAGTTCTTTTTTTATTGCAGGTCTATATTGCTTTACAAAAATAATTTCACCATCTATTTCTGCTATTATTGCAACAACTTCTTTTTTTCCTGTAAATGTCCAAGTTACAATATTATTATTAGGTAAGCCAAGTTTTTCTTCAAAAACAGTTATTACATCATTTTTAAAAACTTGCTTTTTTGATATATGTATAAATTTCATATTAAAAAGCTCCCTCTATCTCTCTAAATTTATATAAGATAATACCTGTTGCTACTGCAACATTTAATGATTCTGTATTTGAAAGTATAGGAATAATTGTTTTATAATCAGTTATATTTATAAAATCATCAGAAATTCCATTTCCTTCATTTCCAAAAATTATTGCATTTTTTTCTTTTAATTTTATTTTATTATAAGGAATAGCAGTTTTATCTAAATAAGTTGAAATTATAGAATAATTATTTTCTTTTAAAAAATTAATGATTTCAGATTTTTCTAAATAATAAAGATTTACATTTAAGATTGAACCCATAGTTGCCCTTATAACCTTTTCATTATAAGCATCAACTGTTCCCTTAGTCAAAATAATATCTTTAAAGTTAGTTGCATCACAAATCCTTATAATTGTTCCTAAGTTTCCAGGGTCAGACACATCATCTAAAATAACTAAATTATTTGAAAGAGATTTTAAATCATTAGTCTTTTTATTATATAGAATTATAATTCCTTGTGAGTTTTCTTGTGAACTTAATTCTTCAAAAATTTTTCTTGTCACAACAATTTTTTTACAAGAAAATTTATTCATTTTTTCAAAATAAAAATTAGATTGGAAAATATCCTCTCTAACAATTATCATTTCAGGGGAATAATTATAATCTAAAAATTTATATCCCTCTGCTAAAAATTTATTTTCACTATCTCTATACTTTTTTTGTTTTAATTTTTTTAAAGATTTTATTAATTTATTTTCTTTGCTTTCTATAATTTCCATAATCAACTCCTATTCTGTTTTAAATTATAACATAATTTTCTTTGCATTGGTATTTTTTCAAAATAAAAATGGATAATTTTTTCTAAAACATTAGAAATTATCCATTTTTTAATAATTTATTAATTTTACTTTTGTATAATTCCTTCTAAAGCAATATGACCATTTTCAAATAAAACTCCTCCACAACCATCTACTCTTTTAGTTGAGGCTGCATATAATACACCATCTATATTCATTACACTATTTAACATTGTACTCATA
>NZ_CALHHT010000479.1 GCF_938031315.1 uncultured Campylobacter sp. | reverse complement strand
GCTGCGAGCGGGAGTGCAAGCACTCCCTGCACCCACCTAAAGTTTCAGAAATTTTGCTTTGCAAAATTTTAGATTTTTTAGCGGTTCAGCTTTAGCGCTTATATAGGCTCTTGTAAAAAGAGCCCGATAAAAGCTACGCCTCTCTTAGATATCTTAAAATTTTCTCAATATAAGGATCTGCCGCCATCGTCTCATCGGCGCAGATGTGAAGCCTGCCAAAGCTCGCAATTTCCGCGCAGGGCTTTTTATATCCGTAGCAAAAGCTCACATAAAACACCCAACCCTTTACAAGCTGCCCGTCTCTTATCTCGTCGCGACGCACCGAGCGAAGACCTACGCTTACCATATCAGGCACCGCGGCGCTCATCTTTGCGTGCAGCTCTCGAAGAGCTGCGGCGCTATAATCCTGTGCGCTTAGATTGATTAGATCTTTCAGCCTCAACTCTTCGTTCCTTTCAGGCTCCAGCCGCTGCCGAGCCTTTGAGCCCTGCATTTTTCTATCTCAGCGATAGTCTCAAATATCGCCATCCACTTCCCACGATTTCTAGGGTGCTTGAGTTTCGCAAGGGCGGCTCGCTCGATCATCGCTACCCGTTGGACGCTGATGCCGAATATCGCCGCAAGCTCTTTACGGCTGGCGTCGGCATCATCTTTTAGGGCTCTTGCGCCTTCACGCTTGCTTAGTGCTAGCGACATTTTTCTTCTCTTCAAATAGCACGCGCTGCTTATGTTCGCCTACTTTACCAATATTAAAGCTTTCTACCGGGCGTAAGTAGCCCATTACGCGGGTGTATACTATGCACTTAGTGCGTTTTGCTTCAAGCTCTTTAGGAAATTTCATATCCACTCCTTTTAAATTTAACTTTATAAGACGCCCGCGTGGGGCGCCATTTAAAATCAAAGCTGCCTAACTCCAAATCGTTCCTAGTCCTCGATGAAATCTCGGCACCGGCACCGCTATGCTCTCGCGGTGTCTTCTCTTTGTAATCCAGCCCCTCGGGGTCTTGAAGAGAATGAATGAGTGCGCGATTATGATCTCATCTTTGCAGGCCTTGAGATCGCTCATTTTCATATTTATATCTTTTGAAATTTTCATTTTTATCTCCTTACAACCATTACAACTATTACAACAAAAGCATCTTCGTAGCTTCTTTTACTACGTCTTCGTTTATCGTACCGCCACCGTATTCGCAAAGCATCTTTGAGCGCCTTAAAAGCTTCTCGGTCTTTCTGAAATTTCCCTTTGCAAGCCTTTGTATCAGCTCTACGCAGTCCTTATCTTCTACGCCGAAGCTTTTGCAAACCTCTTTGAGATCATCGGATATGATCTGATTATCATCGTTTAGATAGCTTAAGCCGCCCAATATCCATTTGTTGCCGACGCGTGAGCTGAGCTGCTCTAAAGCGTCGCCACTTCGCGAAGAGGTCAAATTTAGCTGTAATTTATTTGTGCCGACAAGCACTAGCGGCGCGCGACTAAAATCGTGCATCCTTCTTAGGCTCTCCAGTGCACGATATGGCAAA
>NZ_CALHHT010000478.1 GCF_938031315.1 uncultured Campylobacter sp. | reverse complement strand
TTGCTTTATTATCGGTCGCTACGTCTTTGGATATCTCGGCCGCCGCTTCGAAATTTTTACTCACGCCCTCTTTGGAATTCTCGTATTTTAGGGCGTTTTCGCTTTTGATACCGATGCTTTGCGCTTCGCTTGCGGCGTCGATATTAGCGCCTAAAAAGATAAACTCCCAGTCGTATTTTTCCTGCTTGTCGCTAATCATCTTCTTAATCTGCGCTTTGGAGTATTCGCGGCTTGAGTTCTCCATACCGTCGGTAATGATGACGAAAAGCACGCGATTGTTTTTGGCATAGATATCGGGCACCCGCTCGATACGCGCTATCGTGCTGCCGACGGCGTCCAGTAGCGCGGTGTTGCCGCCGGCGTAGTACTCTTTAGACGTTAGGTTTTCGACCTTCTTAAGCGGCGTGCGGTCGTGGATGACGTTAAATTTCGTATCGAAAAGCACGGTCGTGACGCTGGCGTCGATGCCCTCTTTGCGCTCCTTTTCTATCATCGAGTTAAATCCGCCGATCGTATCGCTCTCAAGCCCGCTCATCGAGCCCGATTTATCTAAGATTAGCACCAATTCCAGGTGATTTACGCCGTCTTTATGATCGGGCGGCGTCTCTAGCTCTACGCTTTTGGCAAACAATATGCCCGCAAGCGCGGCAACAAGAAGGATGATTTTTTTCATAGGGGCTCCTTTGTTAAAATTTCATTATTTTACTATTGTATCGCTTAATCAATGAAATTTTATCGCTAAAGCTTTGCCGCACGCCCCTGCTACGTAAATTTTAATACGAAATTTTGTCGTGGAATTTTAACGTATCCTTGCAAGAGACGCCGCAAAATTCCGCGCGATATAGAATTTTGCATGGCGCAGAATTTTATGCGGCACGGAGTTTTATGGCGCAAAATTCCACGTGGCATGGAAGTTATGGAATTTGCGCAGCCGCAAAATCAAACGTCTGCGGATCTGCTCCGTTTTGCGCTGAGGTAGCTTCCGATCTCGCTTATCAAAACGCCAGATAGGATGAGCGCCGCGCCTAAAATTTGCATCGCGCTTAGCCTCTCGCCGCCCACGAATACGCCCATGATGCCCGCCGTTACGGGCTCTAGCGTGAAAAACAGAGCGGTTTTTACAGGCGTCGTGTATTTCTGCATCAAGGCCTGCGCGAAAAAGCCAAAAACCGTTCCCAGTAGGCAGATCACCGCCATCGCGACGAAAAAGCTTCGGTCCATCACCGGTACGATGCTGACTCTTTCAAAAAAGATCGTCGCAAAGCAGCAAAGCGCGCTTAAGCAGAGGATCTGTACGTAGGCGATGCCCGCTACGTCGCAGCTTTGAACGAAGCGGTTGGTCAGCACGATGTGAAACGAATACGCGCACGCGCAGACTAGCGCCAGCGCTTCACCCTTACCGAGGCCTAACTGCGTGTCGCCGATAAGATAGAGCCCAATGACCGCAAGCGCGATGCCCGCGTAGGCGTAGGAGTAAATTTTATGTCTAAACAGCGCCGCGGCGATGAAGGGTACGAGCGCGACGTTTAGGCCGATGATGAACGCTACGGAGGAGCTTTGCGCAAATTTAAAGGCGAAGGTCTGCGACGTAAAGCCTGCGAATAAAAATAGGCTAAGCGCCGCGCCGTGCTTGATCTCGCGCGAAGTGAGCGCTTTGAGCTTTGGGAAAAATATCGCGCCTGCGATGATGCTCGCGGCGAAAAAGCGCCAAAATAGCAGCACGAAGACGTTGTTGCTCGCAAGTGCCTGCGAGGTGGGCAGATACCCGAGCCCAAAAGCGATCGCCACGAAGACCATTCCGATGTCGGCTCTGAATTCCAAATTTTTATTCATCTATGTCCTTTTTGAAAATTTAAAGTCGTAATTTTACGAAATTTTAGGTAAAAAATAGGCTAAATTTTGACGATTTTGACGGAGCGGTTTGGAATTTTGGTTTTTAAGATCGTGAGTTAAATTTTAAGCGTCCGGCTCGTTTTAAGCTTTCGGTTCGTCTTTTTAGGCTTGCATTGGGCTCGTCTTGTCGCGCACTCGTTGCCGCCGCTTCGCTACGCGTAAATTTTACGGCTACTACTCGCGCGATCATTACGTCTCTTCGCCGCAACTTGTCATAAAATTTCACAGCTATTGCTCGCGCGTGGCTAAATTTAAAATTTAATCGCCCGCGCCCTCTTTGTCGTTTTTTAGAATTTCTATGTTTGCGCGCTCATTCGCGCCTTTTAAGCTTATAGTTTTTTTGAGCGCGGATTTGAGGGGAGCCTTCGCCTCTTTTGATTTCATCATCTTATAGCGCCTCTTTCTTATCTCTGCTTCGATAAATTTTATATCTTGCTGTGCATATGGAAACGAGAGCGTGAAATTTTTGCCGCTTTGCTCGTCTTTTATTTTTAAAATCGGCATCTCTCCCTTCATCCCCTTCTCCGTAAGGGCATTTTCTATATCGATCTTTGTGCTAAATTTAAACGGCAAACATTCCCATTCTCTCCTTATACTACGGCTATCTATGATGACCCCTTTTTCGGTCAATAGCCATAGGGATATAAGTATCAAAATAATACCCATCACGATCACGAACGCAGTTTCGTCGCCGCTCCTGTGCAAGAATCCGTCTATACATAAAGGGTCGCTTGTGTCAAAGGATGTAACTTTACCTTTACCTTTTATCCTCTTTATCCAAGGCTCGTCAAACGCCACTATCGACCCCCAAGATAAAAGAAATATGACGAGCGTAAATTTGGCTACAGGATTAGGCGATATGAGCCAGACGCCCTTTTGCATGGTTTTATAAGAAGCACTACTTTTAAACAGAAAGCTTTTTAAACCGCAAAATACAAATAGCACTACATTTGCAAAAAGCACAAAATACAAAAGCCTCATGCGGCTCCTTTCGTTTTGAATATTTTACGACGATATATTTAAATTTAGGCATCTTGCTTGCTTTAGCTTTTGAAATTTCAGCGAGCTTTTCTGATATAAAATTTTGCAAAAAATCTATATCTTTTCGTGCATACAAAAAT
>NZ_CALHHT010000477.1 GCF_938031315.1 uncultured Campylobacter sp. | reverse complement strand
CAGATGAACCTCGCGCGGATTTTGCGAAAGCCGCTTTTTAATTTGATATTTTAATAAATTTAGCCCTAAATTTAGCTTTGAGGAGTTTGTGCGTCGCCGTATTGGTAAATGAGAAAAATTTTAAACTGCTGTCGTTTTAAACGGCAAGGCGTGCTCTCGCGCGATAGAATTTAAGCGGCGAAAGAGGAGCACTTGGGCTCGCAGAAAATTTTAAAGCAAAAAATAGCTCGCCCATCCGCGCAATTAAATTTAAAATTTAAAGCGCGACGGCGGGCTTTTATTGCCCTAAATTTAGAGCTGTTTTAAATTACGGCTGCTAGATCAAAAACAGCGACAAAATCCACACGCTGATCATGCCCGTAATGCCCATAATTAGGGTCAGCATGGTCTGTGTGCGGTAGCCTTGCTGCGGGTTCATCTTGCTGAAATTCGTAACGACCCAGAAGTAGCTGTCGTTAGCGTGCGAAACGGTCATCGCACCCGCTGCGATCGCCATTACGACGAGCGCGCCGGACATTTCGGAGGTGAAGCCCAGTACCTGCATCAGCGAGCCGTCCGCGTTAAATGCGCCCATAATCGAAGCGGTGGTGATGATCGCAACGGTGGAGCTTCCTTGCGCGCTTTTTAGGATAGCCGAGATCAGAAACGGAAAGAAAATCCCCGCGGCTTTAATCGCGGTCGCATTGTCCTTTATGTAGGTTACGAAGCCGGCGTCGGTGATTACCTTGCCTAGCACTCCGCCCGCTGCGGTGATGAAGAGGATCGGACCTACTATCTTTAAGGATTCGTTGGTGATCTCGCTAAATTCGCCTAGTTTGCCGGTTTGCACAAGTAAAAATACCGCAAAAACTACGCCCAAGGCTAGCGCAATGATAGGATTTCCTAAAAATTGCGAAATTTCGCCCGCAAACCCGCCTACTTTTAGGATCTTGGCGACGGAGCCCAGCGCCATAAATAGGATCGGTATCAAAATAGGGGCTAAGCTTAAAAATCCGCCCGGCAATTTGCCGTATTGTTTAAGCAGATCGTCGTAGCTTTTTGCGATGACTTCATTCGCTTCGGCTTCGCTTATATGGACATTTTTAGCGACTTTTTTAGAAAAAAAGTATGTGGCGATCAGCACCGGCAAGGACACCACCGCGCCCATTGCGATTACGAGCAGTAGATTGCCGCCTAGACCCACGGCGCCTGCTGCGGCGATCGGCCCTGGAGTCGGCGGGATGAATACGTGCGAGGCATAAAGTCCGCCGGAGAGCGCTACTGCTAGAGCGACCGGATTTTCGCCGATTTTTTTGCTGATCGCTTCTCGAATTGGGTTTAAAACGACGAAGCCGCTGTCGCAAAATACGGGGATACCTACGATCCAGCCCATTATGAGCATCGCAAGCTCGGGGCGCTTCTGCCCGACTACGTTTACGACCATATCGGCGAGTTTGAGCGCCGCGCCGGTCTTTTCAAGCACGGTGCCGATGAGCGCGCCGAAGATTATGACGATACCGATACTCTTAAACGTGCCGCTGAATCCGTCGCCGATAATCGCGGGGATCTTGGCTAGCGGTATGCCCGCGACAATCGCGAGCGCCAGGGAGATAAGCATTAGCGCCAAAAATGGGTGAACGCCTGCTTTGGAGATCAAAAAAATCATCACGACGACCGCTATGGCGAAGCAGATGATTAACGCAACACCGCTCATAAAAGCTCCTTGAATGGATTTAATTTGCCCGCAAGCGGTTTAAGCTTAAGCTCCGTTTGCGCCTCAAATTTAATGCGGTAATTTTAGCGAAATTTTAATATAAAGCAAGAATGGCGGCGTTAAATTCATGAAAATTTATGATTTATGCAGTAATGAAGGAATAGCTAGCGGAATTTATCGGTTGGAGTTTATCGGTGCCGTGCGGCGAGAGGCGGTTTAAATTTTAAAATTTGCGGCGTTTGCTTTGATACGCTGTTTGTTTTAATGCGTTGCGCGGCGGCATAAATTTTATCGCTATTCGACATCGTGGCGCAGCAATGGCGACCGCTTGCGCTTTACGCGCAGCTTTGGCAGCTAAAGGGCGTGAGCGATGCGGACGGCTTTGCGGCGCTTGCTGCGGCGGAAGCAGTGAAGATAGAGCGCAATAGCTGCGGCGGCGATAGCGGCGATGAAAGATGATAGTATCGGCAGCGGCGGGATTTTTACATAATATCGGCGATGATAGAATTTCGATTGGAATTACTCGCGCGCGGCGATGAAATTTTAATTAAAACTTATCGGTGGAAGCGGCGAAATTTTAATTGAAAGTAGGCAACATAGGTAGAGCTTCGATCAAAATATCGCGCGTAGCGACTCTGGTAAAAACTAGCGGCAATGCTTGACCTACAAAATTTAGATCGAAAACACTCGGGATGCGAGAATTTCTAGCGATAATCTTAGCTCACTCGAGTTAAAATTTTGATCGAGAGTATTTGAGGCGATAGAATTTTTATTCAAAAGCTAGCAATGGCGAAATTTTACGGCTTCGAAAACGGCAGGAATTTT
>NZ_CALHHT010000476.1 GCF_938031315.1 uncultured Campylobacter sp. | reverse complement strand
ATTTTGTAAAATTCTTAAAATTCCAAAAAAGGATTTTTATGAAAAAAATTGCTTTTATTTTAGCGCTTACGGCAAGCGTTTCATTCTGCACGGATCAGCTGATAATAGCAGCCGGCGGCGGATACAAAAAGCCTGTCTCGGCCGTGATCGAAAATTTGAAAAAAGAGGGCATGGACGTGGCGGGATCGTTTGCAAACCTCGGCCAGCTCGTCATTCAATCGCGCGAGAATAAAATTTCATTCATCGTGGGCGACGAGGCGTTTTTGAAAAAAAGCGATCTAAATATCACTAAATTTGAACGCGTCGGGCGCGGCACGCTAGTTTTGGTGACGCCGAAAAATATCAAAATAAACGATGTCAGCGAGATCGAAAAGTTCGATAAAATCGCGATGCCAGATCCCAAAAAGGCGATTTACGGCATCAGAACGAACGAGTTTTTACAAAACGCCAAGATGGATGGGGTAAAAGATAAAATTTTAGCCGTCGCGGGCGTGCCGCAGGTAGTCGCTTACGTCATCAACGGCGAGGTGCAGGCGGGCTTTATCAACAGCACCGAAGCGGTCGCCAAAAAAGATGAGTTCGGCTCGATCATCTACATCGACGAGAGCCTCTACAGCCCCGCATATATCGGCATTGCAAGACTTAGCGCGTGCAGCGAGCAGGCGCTTTGCGAAAAGGTGATGGAGGAGTTTAAATCGGACCGCTCAAAAGAGATTTTTTCAAAATTCGGTCTTAAATGAGCGATATCGCTTGGATCGCACATCCTCTGATACTAAGCGTCAAAGCCCTATTTTGCAGCTTTTTGCTGCTGATTTCAATAGGGCTGGCAATTGCGTATTTTTTGGCTTTCAGCAAAGCCAAATTTAAAAAGATCGTCGAAATTTTAGTGATTTTTCCGCTCATCTTCCCGCCGATCGCGACGGGATTTCTGCTTCTTTACATCTTCGGAAAGAGCGGATTTATCGGCTCTGCGTTAAATTTAGACATCGTTTTTAACTTTTCTTCATTGGTAATCGCCGCATTTTTGGTGGGGCTGCCGCTGTTTGTAAAGCCCGTGTGTGCGAGCTTTGAGCTCTTTCCGAAGAGCCTAATCGAAGCCGCGCAAATTTTGGGCAAAAACAGAGCTCAAATTTTCCTCTTCGTAATCCTTCCAAGCTCGCTTAAAACGCTCGGCTCCGCGCTCATTTTAGCGCTCTCGCGCGGGCTTGGCGAAGTGGGTATCACGCTGATGCTGGGCGGAAACATCGTGGGCAAAACCGACACGCTAGGCCTTGCTATCTACAACGCCGTGTATGACGGCGAGAACGAGCGGGCGCTGATTTTAAGCCTTTTGCTCGTGATTTTCAGCTTGATTTTATTTTATGCGATAAATCTTTTGGACAAAAAGCGAAATTTGTCTAATTGAAAAAAATTATTTTTAAGTATTTTTTTGATAGAATTGCAAACGCATTTCATTTTAAAGGATTTTTCATGAAGAAATTTTTAATTTCATCAATTTTAGTCGCAAGCGCCTTGATCGCTCACGAGCACGGCGATATGCAAAATTTCGATCCTAAGACGGGCAAGCACCTCGTCATCACTATGGAGCAGCTGGGCGAGAAGGGCAACGTAACCGTCGGCGAGGTCGTAGCGGTCGAGACGAACTACGGCGTGGCGTTTTTCCCGAATTTAAAGGGTCTTACTAGCGGCGTGCACGGCTTTCACGTGCATCAAAACGCCGACTGCGGCGCAAATGAGAAGGGTCTAGGTATGAAAGCGGGCGGCCACTGGGATCCGAGCGATACCAAAAAGCACTCGTTTGCTTGGGATGATAGCGGCCACAAGGGCGATCTACCTGCACTTTTCGTGGATGCTGAGGGCAATGCGGTCTATCCGGTGCTAGCTCCGAAAATCAAGAGCTTAGATGAGCTAAAGGGTCACTCGCTGATGGTTCACGTAGGCGGCGATAACCACAGCGACCATCCGAGACCGCTCGGCGGCGGCGGCGCTAGAATGGTCTGCGGCGTTATAAAATAAGCGCTCGACAAAATACTTTGCGGAGCTTTCGCGCTCCGCAAATCTTTTCGATAAAATCAACCTCGCAAATTCAAGACGAAAGATGATCCTCGCGCTCAATCAGCATAAGGGCGTAAATTCCTGCCGTTACCGCCAAAATCACCGCCGCAATTAAAATCGTATATAAACCCAAGATCTTTTGTAAAAGCGCCGAAGCGATACCGCCCGCAACGAAACTGATTACGAGGGCTGCGTATATGAAAACCGAGCGCTTATCTTCGCTTTTACGGTGCATTACGTATTCGCCCAAAGAGATCATCGTCTTTTTGAGATTGCCCGTAGTAAAGGCATTGTTATAGCCTCTGCCGGCGACCTCGCTAAACGCCGTCGTTTGCATCGCCATCCCCAGTGCAAGCGGCGGCACAATATAGATATCTGGCATATCCGCAGGCAAAAATCCCACGATGGCGCAAAACGTAATCAGCGGCACTATCGTAGCAAGCCGCCAAAACGCGCTATGAAG
>NZ_CALHHT010000475.1 GCF_938031315.1 uncultured Campylobacter sp. | reverse complement strand
TTTGCATTAAATTTTAACCGGACTAGCTAAAAAGCTTTTTCATCGCCTTAAAAAACATTGCGGTGAGCGGATTTGATTTGCCTGAGACCTTTGCGATCCAGCTCTCATAGGTCTCGCCTTTGCTTTTTAAAAAGTCCACGAGCGCCTTTTGGCTAGCCTGCATACCGCCGTTTCTTTCAGCATCCAGCAATGCCCTATAAATTGGCTCTATAGTTTCGATCGCGGATCTTGGTGGAGCCTTGCGAAATGCCGTGTATTCGGTGATCTGCCCCGTCACGGGATCTTTTTTAGAAGTAAATTCCGTAATGACCCAATAAAAGCGCCCATCTTTGGCTAAATTTTTAACCACGGCGGTAAAATCCTTGCCTTGTTGTATCGTATCCCACATAAGCTTAAACGCTATTCGCGGCATATCCGGATGTCGTATGATGTTATGCGGCTGCCCCAAAAGCTCAAGCTCACTATAGCCACAAATCATACAAAAATACGGATTTGCAAACGTGATAATACCCTTCGGATCGGTTTTGGAAACGATATAGCGCTTCTCATCTAGTTTGATTTCCTGATTAATCGGAGTTGGTCTTTGCATTTTTAATCCTTTGCTTAAAAATTTATTGCAGAGTATATAAAATTTTTCTTTTCAGAAATATTAAATTTTCGTTAAATTTTTATAAATGTTAAATCTTTAAGTGAATTTTTAAAATTTAATGTATAATCTCAAATCAAAATTTCAAAAGGCGGCGCGTTGAAAAATCCCTTCCTATCGCTTAAATACTCAAATTTTAGAATTTATTGGATCGGGATGAACCTCTCGCTGATCGGTTCTTGGATGCAAAGCGTCGCGCTGCCGTGGCTAGTGCTAAGCATCACCGCAGACGCTTTTAAGGTCAGCCTCGTAGCTGCAGCGAGGTTCTTGCCCGCGCTACTTTTCACGCCGTTTTCCGGTGTACTGCTCGATAAGTTTAATCGCAAAAAGATCCTTTTGCTCGCTCAAATAGGCATGGCGGTGACCGCCTCAATTTTCGCGGTTATGAGCTTTTGCGAGCTATATTCTTTCGGCAAAATTTTATTTTGCGCTTTTGCAAGCGGCATCTTTACCAGCATGGATGCCCCGAGCCGTCAGTCGATGGTAAAAGACCTCATCGACTCGCCCCGCGATCTAGCCAACGCCATAGCGTTAAATTCTATGTCCTTTAATGTCGCTCGTATTGCAGGACCCGCACTTGCGGGGATCGTGATGGCGCTGTGGGGCGTGGGCTTTTGCTTTTTATTCAATGCACTTAGCTTTTTAGGCATCATCGTTTCGCTGTTTTTCATAAAAATTCCGCCATCCGTTACTACGCTATCTAGCAGAAGCGGAGGCGTTTTTGCCTCGATCGGTGCTGGAATTTCGTATGTATCACACAAAAAAACTCTAAGCGAGCTAATGATAATAGTGCTTATCGTAGCGACGCTGGTGCCAAATTACAACGTAACAATCTCGGCGCTTGTTAAGCTTAGCCTAGACGCGGATGAGCGAAGCTTTGGATATTTGATGTCGGCTCTGGGCGTGGGAGCCTTTTGCGGCGCGCTTTTCGTAGCAGTCTTTGATAAACTCGGCATCCGCAAAATCAGATCGTGCGCGATCGCTATGGGAGTAAGCTTAGCTCTTACTGGGGCTGCGAATTCCTTCGCATGGGCTGCGGTAGGGCTTGCCGTAACTGGGTTTCTTTTCGTAATCACAAACTCAAGCATCAACTCCACCGTGCAAATGCACGTAAGCAACGAATTTCGCGGACGCGTGCTTAGCTTATACGCGCTATTTTTAATAGGTAGTACGCCATTTGGAGCGCTCATATCGGGCTTTTTTACCGAGCTACTGGGCGCTCGCGTAGCCCTTGCGATCTGCGGCGCAATTAGCATTTTGCTACTGCTGGCGCTATTTTACGGCTTTAAAATACGGCGCAGGACGCATTTTATCTTTCGAGATAAAGTCTAAGCCAAAAGCTGCATTATCAAAATTAACCTTATTTTTACGATGGAATTTTAGAATTTTCGCCAAAATTCAAAGGTAAGGAGTTTTTATGAATAGACGAAATTTCTTAAAAAGTAC
>NZ_CALHHT010000474.1 GCF_938031315.1 uncultured Campylobacter sp. | reverse complement strand
GAGCTTGATACGATGAAAAGGGAAAAGCTTCGCATAAAAGATGAGATAGGCGCCCTGTTGGCTCAATACAAAGCCGAAAAAGAGGGCAAATAGTCGATCTTTAATTCCGAGCCCACGCCTGCGTTTTTGGCGGCGGGCTTTGTATGTGCGTCGCAAAATACGCGAAGATCGGGCTTTCTATACGCAAAGACGAGCTAAAATTCTACGGCAAACCTACGTCGGCGGCTTTCATCCGCCGATGACGGCGAGCTGGTGCCTGAGCCGCAATCCTTGCTTGAGCTTACGCACGGCGGGGTGGCTAAATTTTAACTTGCTGCCCACAAACATACGCCGAAACGGGCTAAATTTTAAAATTTTATCCTCAGCAAAGATCGCGCCGCAAAGATAAAATTTATCGTAAAATTTCACCCTTACGGCCAGCGCGATCTTCGGCGGCAAGCAGGCGCCAAGATAAAACATTATCGGTTCAGCGGCGCTGCGCTTTAAAATTTAGCCGTGCGATTAAATTTAACGCGAGATCAAAACATAATCTGCATAAAACCCCTAAATACGCAGTGCGGATCGGCAAAGTAAGGGGGGCGTACGGCACAAGATTCGGCTACTCAAGACTTTCGGTTCGCTGCCCGAGGCTTCGTTAGAGCAAGGTATTTCCGATACAACAAATCAAAAGCCGAAACGATCTGTATTTTAAAGTAGCGATTTTAAAATTTAAAGCTCGAAATTCCAAGCCAAAATTTCAAACTCGCAAATCTCGCGCGGCAAATTTTAAAGCCTCATTCGCAAAATTTCAAAGCTGCGCGCAGAGCTTTGGAATCCGCGCCGCTACCACTGCACGTAGGTTCGCGCCTTTTTGATCTCGTCAAGTCGCACGCTTACCTCGCCGTTGTCCGTGCGTAGCCTAAGCATGCCGTCTTCGCAGCCAAGCACCTCGCCGCTTAGCTTCTGCCCGTCCATGCGGCTTAGACGCACCAGCTCGCCCACAGAGTTTGCGAAATGCTGCGGCTTGCTTAGCTTGCGCTCAAGCCCGGGCGAGCCGACCTCTAGCGTCCATTCGCCCTCAAGCGGCGGCTCCACGTCGAAAATCGGCGAAAGCAGCCTCGAAAGCCGCTCGCAGTCGTCCAGGCCCACGCCGCCCGCTTTCGTGATGCTGATACGGTAGATCGTTCTGCCGTTTTCGCTCACCGTCTCCACGTCGTAAAGCTGCACGCCGCACTCGCGCGCCAAAGCCTCTAAATCAACCATTTTTGCGCAGCTCCTCCTCTATTTTGTCGAAAAGATCGTCCATTTTGTTTTGATACTCCAAGCGGTCGTCAAATTTGAAGTGAAACGCGGGGCAGCGGTACCAGCCCTCCGCCTCGGCGCAGAAGTTTTGCAAATATCTCGCCACGCGGCCGAGCTTTTCGAGCACGAATTCCTGCTCGCGCTCGTCGAAGGCGTTTTTATCCAGATATACGAACGCATCGTAGCGCCCGCGCTTGCACTCTACGTCGGTGACGCACAGCCCGCGCAAAAGCTCGTCCTCAAGGCTCGCGAGCGCTTCGGGGATGAGCTGCTTTAGCACGCTTTGCGTGCGCAGTCTTCTGAGTTCGGTCGGATTCATCTTTACCTCGCTATCTTAAATCGCCGCAGACTGCGCGGCGATGGAATTTTATTTTGCGTCTTGCGATGACGGAATTTTATTGCTTTGTCGCAGCGGAGCGTTCGTCTCGCGACGGCATGGAATTTTATTTCGCGTCCATCTTATGGCGATACGGAATTCTATTTCACTTCAGCGCGGCGAAATATCCGTCCTGCGACGACGCGGTCTGTTTAAATTTGACGCGGCTTGCGCCACGCCGGAGCGTCTATTTAAATTCTGAGCGGTTTGCTGCGCGCAGGTACTGCGAGCGGCGCCGCACTTTTTAAAATTTCGCTCTTAAATTTTAAAAGGCGCAATCTCGGCTTTGAAATTTTGCTTTTAAATTTTAGCCCGCGCGCTTTTGCGCTTAAATTTAAAACGCAGATCGCGCAAGAATTTCATGGCTCGCATACGGAAGCTCGTCGCATAGCCACACTGCTGCAAAAATATTTCCGTGCCAAGACGCGGTGCTATTCTATGCCGTATTCTGCTCGCCACGGCGCTATCTATACCGCTGCCACGCTGCCCATCTTGACACTGTAAGAATACAGCGCGCAGCGGTACTCTCTTTGCGCTACGCTCGCTTACTGCGTCGCTATTTACCGTATCCGCTACTGTCTTGGCGCCCGTTACAGAACCTCGCATCGTTGCAGCGTCATTTTTAAATCGCACTGCCCGCCGCGCTGCTGTTTTTCCCACACTGCGTCGCTTTAGAATTTATCTTAAATTTTAAAAACGCTTCGATGCCGCGCGCAATCTAAATTTTGCCGCTTTAAAATTTAAACTTTGCGATTAAATTTAATTTAAGTCGCGCGGAAAAACCGCGATCAGCAAGCGGCGTCAAATAAAATTTAATCGCAAAGACGCGCTGCAAAAAGTCTAAATATTAAATTTCAAAACTGGCGCTATGCGGCAGAGCCTCGCACAGAAACCGACAAAATTTAAAGCCTTGCTCACGCATTCCGCCGCTAAATTTAAAAGGCGAAATTTCGTGCCCAAATTTTACGAGCATAAAATTTCAAAGCGCGATCAAGGCTTAAAATTTAGCCGCAAACCGTGAAAACGAAGCGAATGCCCACGCAAAATCCGCGAGCATTAGTCGATCGTAGCCTGCTCCTCTTTTTGCTTGTAGCTTTCGATAAAATCGCCCACGCGCATATCGTCGTAGCCCTCGATGCCTACGCCGCACTCGAAGCCCTTGGCGACTTCCTTGGCGTCGTCTTTGAAACGCTTGAGCGAGCTGACGTTGCCCTCGAAAACGATGACGCCCTCTCTGATGACGCGGATCTTCGCGCCGCGAGCGATGAGCCCGTCGGTAACCATACAGCCCGCGATCTGCCCGATCTTAGGCACGTTGATGACTTGGCGGATCTCGGCTTGACCCAAGGCCTCCTCGCTGATGATCGGGCTCATAAGGCCGCTCAAAAGCGCCTTGATATCGTCGATTAGATTATAAATGACGTTGTAGGTCTTAATCTGCGAACCGCGCTCCTTGGCAAGCTCTTTGATCTCGCCCGTAGGACGGACGTTGAAGCCCAAGATCACGCAGTTTTCGCTAGCGCTTGCTAAGGCGATGTCGTTTTGCGTGATACCGCCGATGCCGCTGTGGATGATATCGACCTTGACTTCGTCGTTGCGAAGCTTCTCAAGGCTTGCTTTGATAGCCTCTAACGAGCCCGCGACGTCTGCCTTGACAATCACAGGAAGGCTTTTTAGCGAGCCTTCGGCGATCTTGGCGCTTAGCTCGTCGATGGTGACCTTGGTCGATTTGCTAAGCTCTTTTTGGCGCTGATGCTCGTAAATTTTACTCGCATACTCGCGCGCTTCCTTATCGCTTGAAACTCCGATCAGCGTCTCGCCCGCGCCCGGAACCTCGCTAAGGCCTATGATGACGCCGCATTCGCCCGGTAAAATTTGCTTTAGCGCCCTGCCCTTATCGTCGCTAAGCGCGCGCACCTTGCCGTATGCAATACCCGCTACGACGGTGTCTCCAACGCGTAGGGTGCCGTTTTGCACGATGACGGTGGCAACGGCGCCGCGCCCTTTTTGAAGGGAGCTTTCGATGATGGTTGCCTTAGCCTGCTTGCTAGGATCGGCTTTGAGCTCCAAAAGATCAGCCTGCAAAAGCACGATCTCTAATAAATTTTCAATTCCGTCGCCCGTTTTTGCGGAGATCGGCACGAACTCGTAGCTGCCGCCCCACTCGGTAGGCATGATGTCAAGCTCGGCAAGCCCCGTTTTTACGAGATCAGGATTGGCGTTAGGCTTGTCCATCTTATTTATCGCGATGATGATCGGCACGTTTGCCGCCTTAGCGTGCGCTATAGCCTCCTTAGTCTGAGGTTTGACGCCGTCGTCTGCGGCCACTACGATAATTACGATATCG
>NZ_CALHHT010000473.1 GCF_938031315.1 uncultured Campylobacter sp. | reverse complement strand
AATGCTACTAAAACGGTAAGACTGCTTTTAGACAACGGGGTTAAATTTGAAGAGGCGGAGGTCGTTAGAAATAGGCTGCTTCCGCCGAATTATAACCATATAAAATCTTTGCAAATAAGTGACGATGGAAATTTTACGTTGATTTATGAGACCGACTACCCTATGATTAGTATAGGAGAGCCGAATTATTTCTTTTCATATCTTACGAATACGAATATGTATGAGATAGCAAAGATGGCATTAGAAAGCGGCTACAAGCCATATATTTGGAAATTTCAAAACTCTACGGTAGGTCTAAGGTACGGAAACGATATTAAAAAGGTCGTGCCTGAAGGAATATTAAATGATAAAGCGGAACCGACGGACGGATTTGATATTACCGAATATGATTTTTCATTGTATGATACATTTCCGGGCACTCCAAATTACGAACCGATTTTAAAGCTGCTTATACAGTATAACGTAGGTGGACAACCGAGTCCGGAATTTCTAAAACGAAAATATGATGATTGTCATAGAAACTATATATATAGTTTGGATAGTTATTATAAAATAAACTACGATGCAACTTATTATATACCTAAAAGTGAAATTTCGCTTATAACGACGGTATATCGCAAATATTGCAAAGATAGAAATTCTACATTTAAAGATGTTTATGAATATACGAAATTTGCAAGCGAGTTAAATGAAATGGAAGCGGTATCCATCCATATGTATACCAGAGATAAAGACGGTCGCAAGCTTGATCAGCCGTATAAAGATAATTTAAAAAAGCTAGATAAATATATAGACGATATCTCATCCGATGAGATAAAAAATGCAATAAAAGAATCTTATGAAAACTAGATATTAAGGAGAATGAAATGACAGAAGAAGAGTTAAATCAACATACTCAAAGTTAGCTTTTTGATATAAAGTCAACCCACAAGCTCGGGCTTAAATTTAAACTAGCCCGAGCCAAAACTACAATCTTATCTTCCTAACTTCCAGCTCGCCGCCAAAAAAGTTCGCGTAGTAAAGCAAGTCCTTTTCGACCTCAAGCCCCGCTAGGTAGCGCAGAGCGAGGTTTGCTTCAAAGCTCGCCGCAAACATCACTATAGCAGCCGTTATGCCCGCAGGTGTCGCGTTTAGGCTCGGGAAAAATTTAAAATCCGCATTCTGCACGAAGCAGACTTGGCACTGCCAGCTGTCCACCGAGGCAAACACCCACGGTACGCCTATTTGCTTAGCAAACGTATCGATCTGCGCGCGCGTGGCGAGATTATCGGTCGCATCCAAAATGAGATCAAATTTCTCGCCCGAGGCGGTCGCGCTAGCGAAAAATTCCTCCGCGCGGCTTTTGTGCACCTTCACGCTCACGCCGTCGTAGCGGCTTTCCGTGCGGCTTTTAAAAACATCCGCTTTAAATTTGCCCTCGTCTTCGAGCGTGAATAAAATTTGCCTGTGGATATTGTGAAGCGCCACCGTGTCGAAATCCACGACGCTGATCCGCCCGATACCGCTTGCGCCCAGAGCGTAAGAAAGGCTGCTTCCAAGCCCGCCCGCGCCGATGATCAGGATGCGCTTGTCCGCAAGCGCGCGCTGCGTCTGCTCGCCCCAAAGCTGGATCTGTCTGTGAAAGTAGTTCATAAAAGCCCCCTGCCGACTAGATTTTTGCGGAATTTCCACAGCCCGCGCGCCGCAGCGATCTCGTCCGCGTCCACTTCGCACATCAGCACGCCCTCTTCGTTTTTCAGCTCGTTTGCGATCTCGCCGCCGGGGGTCACGACGAAGCTCTCGCCGTAAAATTTAAACTCGCTTTCACCGAATTTTGCCTCGCCGATGCGGTTGGCGCGGATGACGTAGAGCGAGTTCGTAAACGCGCGCATCTTCAAAAGCTCGCGCCAGCGCCCGCCGCTTTCAAAGGTCGAAGCGCACGGCACGAGCACGCAGCCGACGTTTTTTTGCATAAAATAGCGCCAAAACGCATCAAAATGCGCCTCGTAGCCGAAACACACGCCGAATTTCACGCCGCCCTCGCTAAAGATCATCGGCGAAATTTTACCGATTTTGCGGCTTTTGCGGTTGGCGAAAAAGCCCTCTTCGTTCCAGTGCGGATAATCCATCAGGATATTTTGATCGTAAAATTTCACCTCCGAGGGCGAAAATTTCGCGCAGGATTTCACCCAGATGGGCTCGTTTTCGCTCGCGCAAAAGATCTCCTCTTCGCTCGCTTCTTTTTGGCTTTCTTCGGAATTTAGAGCATTTGAGGCTTCGGAGGCGCTTTTTAAATTTGCGGTTTTAAAATTTAAAGATTTTGCGCCGCAGGAATTTAAGCCGCCTTTGGAACTCTGCTCGCTTGCGGAATTTAAAGCGCCTTTAGAATTTGAACCATCGTTGGAATTTAAATCGCTCTTGGAATTTAGCTCGCCTTTGCAACCAGGCTCGCTTTTAAGGCTTAAAGAATTTTCGCTGCCGCAGCGCGCACTTTTTTGAGCCGCGCCGCCGAAAATGCCCGCCTGCCTCAAAATCGCGCCACTTGCGGCTCTGATTATCGGCGCTACGATATGTAGGTCGTATTTGGCGGCCAGCCGCGCCATCAGCTCCTGTTTATGCTCGCTCTGTTCGCACGCGATGGAGCGGGGCATCTTTTTAAGCTCGCTAAAGAAGGAATTTAGCTCATATTCGCCCAGCAGCACGATCCGCGCGCCGTTGTCTTTGGCGACCTTCATATAGTAATCGATCCGATTTTCGCTCATCGAAAGCGTCGGTAGTTGCAAAACGCATACGTTTATCATCGTCGCCTCCTAAGCCTGCTCGGGTGCGTTTATTTCGGCGACCTCGAGTTTGGCGTTTTCTAAAATTTCCTTCGCCTCTTTTAGCAGCGCGACGCCCTGTTTATACAGCTTCACGCTCTCTTCTAGGCTTAGATCCTTGTCGTTTAGGCTCTTTAAAAGCGCGTTAATCTTCCCCATTTTTTCCTCAAAGCTCTCACTCATCTAAAATCCTTTTTATGATGTAATCAAATTTTTCTATCTCGACCAAAAACGCGTCGTGTCCGTAGTCGCTGTCGATCTGCGCGTAGCTCGCGCGATCCTTTTTGCCTAGATCGCTCATCGTGTCGTAAATTTCTTTCATTAGCTCCGGCGGAAAGAGCACGTCGCCCTTGAAAGAGATGAGGTGCAGGCGAGATTTGATCTGCGCGCAGGCGTTTTTGAGATTGCCGTAGTGGCGCGTGCAGTCAAATATATTCATCATCTTGGCGATGTAGAGATAGCACAGCGGATCAAACCTGCGCGCGAAATTTTCGCCGTTGTATTCAAGGTAGCGATCCACCTGAAAGCGCCCGTTGATTTCGTAAAGACCGTCCGTTTCAACGTAGTTGCGCCCGAATTTATCCTGCATCGAGCTTGGGCTTAGAAAGCTAATATGCCCCGCCATGCGCCCCACCGCCATGCCGTCAAGTCCGCGCTCGGCGATCAGATTTTTATCGTAGTTGCCGTTTTTGAAGCTCGGATCGCGCAAGATGGCCTCGGTCGCGATCTTATTAAACGCGATCGCCCAAGGCTGCGTGGCGTAGGTGCTTGCGAGTACGAAAATTTCATCCGCAAATTCCGGATATTCGATCGCATAGCACAGCGCCTGCATGCCGCCCAGACTGCCGCCGATAACGGCGCGGGCGCGGGCGATACCTAGGCGCTTTAAAAGCATCATCTGCGCGCGCACGACGTCTGAGACGACCACTACCGGAAAGCGCAAGCGGTACTCGCGGCCGCTGCTTTCATCGACGTCGAGCGGGCAGGTAGAGCCGAAAGGCGAAGCCAGGATGTTTATGCAGATGACGAAAAATTTCGTCGTATCGACCGCTTTATGATCGCCGATGAGCCCGTCCCACCAGCCGGGTTTAACGTCGCCCTCGTAAAGTCCTGCGGCGTGCGCGGAACCCGTTAAGGCGTGGCAGATGACGATAACGTTTGATTTGTCCGGGTTTAGCTCGCCGTATGTTTCGTAGGCGAGCTTGAAGTTGGAAAAGACGCGGCCGCTCTCCAGATAAAGCGGCTCGTCGAAATTTTGAATTTTGCTTTGAAGGATCACTGATTTACTCGGTAATTCGGCGCTTCCTGCGTGATGATGACGTCGTGGACGTGGCTTTCTTTAAGACCTGCGCTCGTGATCTCGACGAATTCCGCCTTTTGCTGAAAGGTCGCGATATCCTTGCTGCCGCAGTATCCCATCGAGCTTCGCAAGCCGCCTAGCAGCTGAAAGATCACGTCTTTTAGCATACCCGCGTAAGGCACGCGCCCCTCGACGCCCTCGGGTACGAGCTTTTCTTTTGCGGTACCGTCTTGAAAGTAGCGATCCGAGCTTCCCTTCTGCATCGCCGCAAGCGATCCCATGCCGCGGTAGGTTTTGTACTGGCGGCCCTGAAACGTAATGAGCTCGCCCGGGGTTTCGTAGCAGCCTGCTAGCAAGCTTCCCATCATCACCGAGCTTGCGCCCGCGGCTAGGGCTTTGGCGATGTCGCCCGAGTATTTGATGCCGCCGTCTGCGATGATCGGAATTCCAAATTTAGCCGCCTCGATCGCGCAATCGTTGATCGCGGTAAACTGCGGCACGCCCACGCCTGCTACGATGCGCGTAGTGCAGATCGAGCCCGGGCCGATGCCTACTTTAATCGCGTCCGCTCCTGCGTTTGCGATATCTTTTATGCTGGCGGGGTTTGCGACGTTTCCGACCACTACGTCGACGTCAAAATTTCGCTTCAGCTCCTTAAGCGTGTCGATAATACCTTTGGAGTGTCCGTGCGCAGAGTCCATTACAAGCGCATCTACGCCCGCTTTGACGAGAGCTTCGGCTCTTTGCAGATGGCCTACGCTGATTGCCGCGGCGACGCGAAGGCGGCCGAATTTGTCTTTATTAGCGCTTGGATATTCGATGCGCTTTTTGAGGTCTTTAATCGTAATAAGCCCCTCTAAGTGGCCGTTTGCGTCGATTATCGGAAGCTTTTCTACCTTATTGTTTCTAAAAATTTTCTCTGCATCATCAAGCGTGCAGCCCTTCGGAGCGGTAATTAGCGGAGCTTTGGTCATCTTTTCGCCCACAAGCGCGGCGGTGTCCGTTTCAAAGCGCAGATCGCGATTAGTTAAAATTCCGATTAGCACGCCGTTGT
>NZ_CALHHT010000472.1 GCF_938031315.1 uncultured Campylobacter sp. | reverse complement strand
CTTTAGAAACTTAAGCGTAAAGGAGCTTCGGGGGTTTTGATGCGTTCAAATTTTAACGAAAAAGGCGAGTTTAGATTTGGCAAATCCAGCTACGAAAAAGCGCGCGAAACCGCCGAAAACTGCGCCAAATTTAAGCTAGATAACGATGAAGAGGAGATGGCGTGCGGCGGCGAAATCAGCTGCTACGACTGCGCTTTTAGGCGCTGGAGCGCGGAGAGCTTTACCTGCGCGATGCTTGCCTGTACGGAAGCTGCGAATAAATTTTTGAATGGAAAAATTTGATTGAAATTTTATAAATTTTTAAAACTGTAATAAATCTACGCGGGTTTGCCAATTTCAAATTACAGCCAAATTGATATTTTAAAATTTACGACCGTATTTTAGAATGATAAATTTTAAATCGTTGGGCATAAATTTAGATTTTTAAAATTTAGAGTTTAAATTTAAAAGGGGCGGGCGGTCTGAAATGAGGCTCAAAACCGCTCGCCTTCGGAGTTCAATGAAAAGGCAAAATGCCGCCGTCTAAACCTGAATTAAAATTTATATCTGATGTTTGAGAAAAATACGCGGCCCTCCTCAGGATAGCCCTCGTCGTATTCGTAGTTTTTATCAAACAAATTCGATACGCCCGCTTCCACGCTTAAGTTTTCGATCGGCTCGTACGTAAATTTTAAATTTGTAACGCCAAATCCCGCCAGCCTAGTCTCTTCACTGGATAAGACGTATTTGCCGGATGAGATATATTGCGACACATAAGCAGATAGCTTAGGCGTGATTTTATAATCTACGTATAAGAAAGCCTTATGTTTCGGTAGATCATACACTCTGGCGTCATTGCTATTGTCCTTAACAATAAGATACGAGTAGTTGCCGCCTATCTCAAGGTCTTTCGTCGCAAAATATCCCGTGCTGAACTCAAAGCCCTTGTGAGTAGATCGGTTGATATTTACGATCATATCTCTAGTATCGCCGTTTCGCGTCTCTTTTCTAAGCCCGAATGCATCTTTAACCTTTGAATAAAACACTGCCGTTTCAAGCTTTAGTGTTTCTCCAAAAATTCTTTGATAGTCTATTTCGTAGTGGTTTGCTATCTCGGGACGAAGTTCCGGATTTGCAAAGATTCGGCCGAATCTCTCGCTATATCTGTCTTTCATACTCGGAAAATAGGTTTTCTTTGCGTAGCTTAGGCTAAGCTCGTCGTTGCCGTCGAAGCTATGCTTATAGGCCGCTTGGTAGTTGAAAGCTTTTTCTCTCTTCAGATCGGGAAAGCTATAAAAATGCGGTCTATTAGCTAGAATAGGGCCGTATTTTTCGGCCTTTTTCGGATCTCTAATATCATAATCTACGCCTAAAATTAGTTTGTTATAATCGTTAAATTTATATGTGTTTTCCAAAGCGAAGTTGTACATGGTATCCTGGGTCGTTTGGATCGGCTCGCCGTCATTATGCTCCTTGTGCTCGTCAAATTTATAATTCGTCGCAAATTTTAGTGTATCTTGATCGCTAACATCTCCGCCTACCTCTGCGCCGAAGCCATAAGAGTGATCTCTATAATGGCTATTGAACGCATATCTTCTATTTTGGGTAGTGTAGGTTTTGTCGTCAAATGATCGCAGATCGTTTTTAAATTTATCATAATACGCCTTCGTATTTACGTATAAGCTATCTATAATTTGCGTATGCGAGAGGAAGTAGATACTCTCTTTATCCCACATAGGCCAATCCCAATACCTGCTCCAATCCAAGTAGCGACCCGCATAACGAGGGGCTTGCTTTCTGCCCGTTTGATTTATGTAGCTGATGGCGTATTCGTCGGTTTCATTAGGCGTAATACCTACTTTAACTCCGATTTTTTTGTCTCTTTGGATAGAGTTATCGCGTCTGCCGCCGTTTTCGTCATTATTTACGGGGATACGAAATTTGGATGAAAGCTGCTGTCCTCTGTCTTCAAAAAAGCTTCCGCTTACTTGCGTGTAGAATAAATTTTGTTTAGTACCAACGCTGAAATCTACGTTGTTGCCGATGGTTTTGCCGCTTTTGCCGCTTTCAACTCCATAACCGATCTCGCCTTCTAGCTCTTTGCTAGGCTTTTTAGTGATCAAATTTATCGCGCCGCCCATAGTATTTGG
>NZ_CALHHT010000471.1 GCF_938031315.1 uncultured Campylobacter sp. | reverse complement strand
AAGCCTGGTTATGCCTCGCGCCGAAGTCGCGAAGTAAAATTTTACCTCATCTATGACGGTGTGGGCGGCACGCTGAAATTTTACGCCTTAAATTTAGCGCAAAAACATGGGCCGCTTAAAATTTCGTCTTACCCGAACCCATCCTTAATGCGCGTGCCCCGAATGCATATCGTGCGCAGTGCCGTTGCCCTCGTGCATCTGCCCCATATCGTGCGGCGCGCCTTGAGAGTGCGCCGTGCTGCCCGCATCGCCGCTCATGCCATGATCTGAGCCGTGAGTATGCCCCATACCGCTCATATCGTGTTGCGGCTTGCTCATGCCGTGCTCTGCGGAGTGAGGGTCTTTCATGCCGCCCATATCGCCATGATCGTGCATACTTCCCATATTGCCGTGCGCATCGCGACCCATATCGCCCATTCCCATGCCGTGCGAGCCGCCGCCTGCTTTAAGCGCTGCGACTACTTGATCGAAGCTGAAGTCTTGCTTACCCTCTTGCTTGTTTTTAAACGCGCCCCAGCCGAACGACATAGGGGTTTTAAAGCCCTTGTAAAAATGCGCCGTGCGTGCGTCGATAAACTCGCCGTTGCCGCTAGCGTCATTGATGTAAATTTTGGCGTCCTTTAGCCAGTTTAGTTTGTCGTTGGTAACCATAAAATCCACCAAGCAGCCGATGTCGTCAAAGTAGTGGTTTTTGCCGTCCACGCGCACATCGACGCTGAAGCGGTTGTCGCTAATCGCCATCTGGCAGTGCTCGCATACGTCTCTGTCGTAATGGACGTTGCCGTAGTCTTTCTCGTCGCCGCAGCCTAAAAACGTAAGCGCAACAAGTGCGCAAAGTAAAGCTTTAAACATTTTTGTCATCTACGATCCTCCCTAGATCCATTGAAATCATTCTTTTTACCAGTCCTCCCACTTCCTCGAGCCTATGCGAGATAAAGATCAAGCTCTTATCTTTTGCGTGGTTGTGCAAAAGCGTCTTAAAACGCTCGCGCGCGCTCGGATCGAGATTAGCGGTCGGTTCGTCGAAAATCATCGCCTTGCTAGCTCTGCCGAATGCTAGCGCAATTAAAAATTTCTGCTTCATACCGCCGGATAGCTTATGAAAGGGTTTGTTTAAATTTGAACTCAGATCAAGCTCCATTTCACCGCAGAATTTTACTATATCCGCTCTGCTTGCGTCCGCCGTGCGCTCGGCGAAGTAGATGAGCTCATTTAGGCTCAGCTTAAGCGGCGGCGGGGTTTGCGGCACGAAGCTGATACCGCGTAGAGCGCGGCTGCGCTGTTTAAATGAATCAAATCCATCGATAGCGACGCTGCCGCTTGTGGGTATGTATTCGCCTAAAATCGTCCGCATCAGCGAGCTTTTGCCCGCGCCGTTTTGCCCGACGAAAAGCACCTGCTCGCCGTCCGCGATATTTAGATTGATATCTTTTAAAACGAATTGATCTGCGAATTTCTTGCTTACGTTTTTAATCTCTATCATAGACTTCCTTAGATCATATCTTTTAGCTTATTGCCGATACCGAGCGCGTCTTGGTGACACACGTCGATACAGCGTCCGCACAGCGTGCAGTCGATCCCTTTTAGCATAAATTTGCTCTTATCGCCTAGGTTTTCGGATGCCTTTTTTTTAGTGATATCCAGTACGTGCGAGACGAAGCAGACGTCTTGGCAAACGCCGCAGTGATCGCACCTACTCTTATCCCAAGTAATCTTGCTAAGGCTTGCTTTCGCCGCAAGCGAATAGGTGCTGCCTAGCGGGCATAGGTGCGTGCACCATACCCGTCTGCTAAAAAATACTTCGAGCAAAAACACAAAAACTATCCAAAGCCCTGCGAGCGAGAAGCCGTAGATGATGAAGCGCGATAAAATTCCAACTACGTTAAAAATTTCAAAAACAAGTAGATCAGTAATTGCGCTTAGCAGCAAAAATACCGCCCAGATCGCATATCGCATACCGCGAGGCAGGGTGCGCTCCTTGATGACGTGCTTGGCAATTAGCATATTATGCAGCTTCTCGCCGATCTCGCTAAGCGCTCCGTAAGGACAGATCCACGAGCAAAACGCCTTGCCGCCCGCGATGAAATAAAACAGCAAAATGGTGCCCGAGCCGATAAGCAGATTTATCGGCAGATCCTTGTGCGCGGCGATCACCTCAAGGGTGGCAAAGGGATCTGCTAGGTGAAAGCCAAGTATCCGCGAGCCGCTGATGTCGCCTTCTAAAATTTGAATATCGGCGCGAAAGGAAAGCACGAAAAGCAGATGCACCAAAAATACCGTGGCGTAGCGCAGCGCCCGAATACTGGGGCGCAGTTTGCCGCTTTTATTTCTAAGCGCGAAGGTCGAGAAAAAGCTCGTATTTTTGATCGTGCATCGCGAATTATATTTATCCAAGACTTACTCTTTAAATTTTGAAATTTCATCCGCGAGCTTATCTAGGCTCTCGTCGCTTACGTTGGTTAAAAGCCCGCTCATCAGGCTATTTTTGATCTTGCCCGCCTTATAATCTTTGAGGCTTGCTAAAATTTGATCCTTGCTCTTGCCGCCGATCGGAGGAGCGATCTTACCGCGTCCGTCGTCGCCGTGGCAAGGCGCACAGCTTACCAGATATGAGCTGCTTACCTCAAAGTCGCGCTCTTTGACGCTCTGCTGCAAAATTTTAATATTTTTTACGTCCTTATCGTCGATGAGATCGACGCTTTTGCTCTGCGGCGCTGGTTTTGTTTGTACCTGCGGCTTAACCTGCTCCTGTTTCGGCACGCCGGAGCTGCCCGAGCTTGCCATAAAGATCATCAGCGCGATCAGCGCTACACCCAGAATTAAAGCTAAAATTTTACCCGGTTTCATTTCTGCTCCTTAAATTGTTGATTAAACTCGTAAATTTCTTTCGCCATCGTCTCTATCTGCTGCTCGCTCATGCCGTTTACGAGCTGCACCATAAGAGGATTGGGTTTTTCTTTGAACTTGTATTTTTTTATCATATCCACGATCTGCGCGTCGGTTTTATCCAGAAGCGACGGACCTATGATGCCGTTGGCGTAGTCGTCGTGGCACGCTGAACAGCGCAGGATAAAATCATGCCCAAGGCGCTTTTTCATCAGATCGAAATTTAGCTTTTCGTATTGATTTTTAATGCTCGAATATGCCACGATATTTTTGGTCGTTTCATTCACGTCGCCGTTTAGATTAAAATTTACCATTCGCTCGCCGTAAAAATCGTAGCTTACGAACTTATCGTCCTTCTTGGGCGCTTCGCCGCTTTTGACGCTGATGCGAGGCTTGGCAGTGGAATTTTGATCCGCTTTCTGCGATGCGGAATTTGAACTCGCGGAATTTTGCGAGACAGAATTTTGCCCCGCGGAGCCTTGCGAAACGGAATTCTGCCCTGCGGAATTTGCAGCGGCGGAGCTTGAATCGCCGTCATCTCCGCAGCCGCACAGCAAAAGCGCCGCAGCTAGCGAGTAGAGGTAGAATTTAATAGAGTTTTTCATTGTTTTCCTTCATAGATTGATTTGTAATCCGCCCGCGGGATTATCTCGATGATACGCGCCGGGCAGAGCTCTGCGCACGCGCCGCAGCCGACGCAAGCGCTGCGGATCTGCGGAGCGAAATGCGCGCCTGCTTCTATCATCGCGATGGCATCAAGCGGCTGCGGGTAAGGGCACAGCGACGCGCACAGATCGCAGGGCTTGCCCTCTTTCGCAGCCAGCGCTGAGTTTAACTCGCGCTCCTGCTCGGTCTTGGCGGGCTTTAGGCGCAGATCGCTAGATTTTAAAGTCTGCCCGCGATACGCCAAACAGGCGTCTAAATTTTTAATCACGGCGATACCCATCGCAACCTTTTTAGGCTCGTTCGTCTCGTGGCTGAGCGCGCCGCTTGGACAGGCGAGCACGCAAGGAAGCGCGCCGCAAAGATAGCAGCCCCGCTCTTTGGCGTCGATGACCGGGGTGCCGATGTCAAAAAGATGGGTAATATCTAGCAGATAGATGCTGTGATAGGGGCAGACCTGCACGCATTGACCGCACTTGATACAGCTACTGCGGAAGCCGCGCTCCGCCAGCGCTCCCGGCGGACGCAGATATAAAGAGGCGGAATCCCCGCTAGAATTTTTTGCGGAATTTTGTTTTATGGAATTCGGTGCGGAATTTTGCCCCGCAGAATTTACGGAATTTGACGCGCCGGAATTCTGCGCTTCGCCGCCCGTAAAATTTACGGAATTTGTGGAATTCTCATCCGCAAATAAGCTCGCTGTCCCTAGCGTCCCAAGCGCTCCGCCAAGTAGTTTTATCGCTTCGCGTCTATTCTTTATCATTGCTTCATCCTAGGTTTTGGATCTTTTAGCAGTAGCTCAGGCTCTGAAAACGGAGCGAGCTTGGAAATGAAATTTAAAAGCGCGATCCCGCTGGAGCCGTAAAAAAACCGCACATTCGGTTTATACGCCCAAAGCCTATCCGCGTAGGCGTATGAGCTGTAGCTAACGTCGCCGTAACCGTCGCCGTCGCGGTCAAATCCGTCGTAATCGTCGAAGTAGTTGCCACTCCATTCGTTTTGCAAGAGCTTGGATTGGGGCGTATCGTTTAGCGCGATCTCCATATTGCCTTTAAATTTATTGTTTTTAAATACGCTTTTTAGCTGCGTGGCGTGGAATTGCACGCCGATGCTGTTGTATTCGATATCGTTGTTTTCAAAAACGTTAAGTGAGCCCGGCTGATAGGGGGATTGATCCAGATAAAATCCGCGGGCGTTGTAGATGACTTTATTGTCGGTGATCGTAAAATTTGAGCTATCCTTCATACCGATACCTACGCCGTAAGCGCCGTCTGCGTTGCGTACGACGTTGCGTCTGGCGATATTGTCGCTCGAATACATAAAAAATAATCCCACGGTGTTGCCGTCGTAGTAGTTATCCTCCACGATGTTGTGCCCGGAGTTCATAAAGTGCAATGAATAACGGCAGCTGTGGCCTTTATTGCCTGCGACGAGATTGCCGTTTGAGAAGTAAAAAACGGTGTCGCGGACGTTGTGAACGTCGTTATTTAAAATTTTATTGGCATTGGAATACCAAAGCTTGATGCCGTCGCCTTTGAAACTCGTGCGGTAGGTATTGCTTGAAATTTCGTTGCCCTCGATCGTTACGTCGTTTGCCTTGCTTAGTACGACGCCGTAGAGCACGTCTTTGATGAGATTATTTTTTATGATTACGCTGTTTACGTCGCTTACGTTGATCCCTGCATCCTCGCTAAGATGTTCGAAGCCTCCGTTTTGAATTGTTAAATTCTTGATTGTAACATGCGGAGAGCGGACGCGGATCACCGTTCCGTTTCGATCGCCTATGATCACGGCGGAGCGGTCTAGTCCGTCGATAGTAAGCGGCTTATCAATTAAAATATTGCCGTGGTACTCGCCCGCGGCTAGTTCGATAATATCGCCCGCTTTTGCGCTATCGATCGCGTCTTGAAGCTCGCCCGCGCCTAAGCTTAGCGCGAGCGAGAATGCTAGAAGCAAAGGCCTCATCTATGCTCTCGTAGAAATTTTTTCTTAGATAGTAGAGCTAGCGCCGATAGCAGCGATAAAGCCAGCATTAGCCAAAAGCCAAGAGCCGGATATGAATGGGTAGTAAAATGCGCCACGCTACCGTCGCCAAACGCCGTAGGCATAAAAGGCTTTATTTTAAACGCGCCCCAGTCTTGCAGGTTGTGCCCGAACCAATACAGCCAGCCTACATAGCAGCCGATGAAGATAAGCGGCGCAATGATCGGCAGGATCATAAGCAGAGTCTGCCCCTTGCCATCATAGTACAAAAACGCAAGCATACCGATCGTAGCGATTATGAGATAATACGGCGATAGCGAGTGCTCGAGCGTGCCGCCGCGCCAGACGGGATACATGCCGATATAGTGATTTAGGGTATTCATCTCGCCAACATCGCCGCTAAAGCCGTCAACGTGGACGTAAAGTGGAATTCCATCGGGGAAAGCCTCTTTTGGATAGTTCGGCGCTTCGAGTGAAATTTTCCACACTGGTATGCTAGGGACCCCCACTTCAAATTTATGCTCCAGCATCGCGCCTAGATCATTTTTAACATCACTAGGAATTAGGTGATTTTTATACGATGCTTTCGTATAAAAATTCCATATCGGTGCGGAGTATGCGGGCAGCTGCGAGACGCTGCTAACCTGCCCCGATACGATTTTGCCTTGGACTTTGAAAAATCCTAGCGTAGGGATGGTAAAAGCGACCGTCATAATAAGCAGCGCTAAAATCGCGTAAATTTTATATTTTGGCATTTCATCTCCTTTAAATTCTCCCCCTTGCGGGGGAGAGTAGGGCTAGTTAAGACCCGCGTTCTCATCGACCCATTTTAGGTATTCGATGATATCTTTGATCTCTTCGTCTTTCATATGCTGATTTGGCATGCGAAGGTTGAAGTAATTTATCATTGCCTTAACGTAGTCATCTTCGTAGAATTTAGCAGGGTCTTTGATGAAATCGGCTACCCATTTCTCGCCGTTTTCATGGCGAAGTAGGACGCCTGTTAGATCAGGACCGGAGCTTACTTGACCGATGACGTGGCAGCCGTTGCAGCCTCCGCGTAGGTAAGCCTTCTCGCCGTTAGACGCAGCCTCGCTCATAGGAGTGGAGAGCTCGCGGATCAGGTTATTTTTAGCGCGAAGTCCAACATCTGCGGTTTTTACTAGATACTGCCAAACTTGACCTTCCCAAAGTATTGCGCCATTCATATCGCCTGCTTTTACCGCGGCGTCTGCCTTGGCTTTGGTTTCAGGAATTTTGCCGTATTGATCCAGCGCGTCATCGACTAAAGCCTTGACCTTAGGATATTTCTCGTAGTTTTTCTCTTTTAAGAATTTAACGACTGATTGAATAACGTCGTCGGTGGCTTTATTCGTAGCTACTACCTTGTCGTATTCGGCTTTTAGAGCCTCAGGGCTAAGAGCTTTTAGCATAGACGCTTTAGCTGAAGTGTATTTTTTATTCGGATCTTTTACATATAGATATCCAAACATCTCAAGGTGCAACGCAGAGCAGAATTCTGTGCAGTAGAAAGGAAATACGCCCTCTTTATCTGCGATGAAATTTACGCTCGCAGTCTTGCCCGGCTCAAGTGACATATGCAAATCGTAATCATCAACCGTAAAGCCGTGAGTTTCATCCTCGGCACGCTCTAAATTTGTCATATAGATCGTTACGTTATCGTCCTTATTAACCTCGATGTGCTCAGGATTAATATGGCTGCGGATCGCTGTAGCATAGACTTTTACGTTTTTGCCGTCGCGCTCGATGCGCTCTTGACCCGCTAGCGTCATAGCAGGGTGCTGCTTGCCGGTACGAGAGTTTGTTCCCATAGTATAGGTAGGTTTCGTATGAAGCTTGCTAGCTGCGATAGAAACTACATCGTGTGGCTCGCCTAGACCGATAGGAAGATCGTAAAGCATCTCCATTTTAGGTCCTGTGATGTCGATTAACTGATGGTTTTGCGGATGAAGCGGCCCGATAGGATTAAATCTATCGATCGAAAGCTTATCCAGTGCGATTACGTATTTGCCGACCGGCTTAGAGGATTTACCCTC